>DATAHG010000090.1:0-3668 GCA_036263295.1 Thermoanaerobaculia bacterium
CGCGCCGGAGCGGCGATGGGATCGGCGCTGCCGATCTGGAACAGCGTGGGCAGGCGCAGGGCGCCGGCCCGCTCCAGCACGGTCTCCTGAACCCGCCGCACCTCCAGGAACCAGCGCGGGCTGAGCGTCTTGAACACCAGCGGATCGGCCTCGTAGGCCGCCACCACGGCCGGGTCGTGGCTCAAGTCCCGGGCGGCGACCGGGCTGGGGCCGAGGAGCCGGGGGGCCAGATGGTAGGTCACGCTCGCCAGCCAGGCCCGCAGCGCCGGCACCTCCCGGGCCGAGGCCAGGAAGGGGCTGGAGAGCGCCAGCCCGTCGAAAGCCGCCGGGCGCGGGTGGAGCAGCAGGTAGGCCAGGCAGAGCAGGCCGCCGAGGCTGTGGCCGAAGAGGATCCGCGGGGCCGGCTCGGGCGCGACCTCGGCGACCCGCGCCAGGAAGAGATCGAGGTCGGCGAAGTAGTCCTCGAAGTGCGAGACGAAGCCCCGCACGCCGCCGGACCGGCCGTGCCCGCGCAGGTCCATCAGGTGGCACTCGTAGCCCGCTTCGGACAGAGCCTGGATCAGGGAGGCATACCGGCCGCAGTGCTCGGCGTAGCCGTGGACCAGGACCACCCGGGCGCGGCAGCCCGGCCGCAGGTGGTGCTCGCCCACCAGATCGAGCCCGTCTCGCGTCCGCAGAGTCGATTCGAGCGTTGGCATGGGAAGAGTCTTTCCTGTCCGCAGGCTAGCCGCGGGCGGGGGGCGGGGTCAAGCCTGGCGGTCCTCCTCGTCATCCTGGGGCTGGCCGTCCTCGGGCTCGCGGGGTGCGGCGGCCACACCATCCGCCCGGAGTACGCGCCCAATTATTTTTCTCCGGGGGCCTCCCAGGGAGCCTTCGACTTCAAGAAGCCCCCCTGCCATCTCTCCCCGAAGCCGGAAGAGGGGGGAGACGGAGCCCTGATCCGCTACCTCGGGGCCGGCGGCCTCTACATCGAATGGCAGGGCACCGCCCTCCTGATGTCCCCCTTCTTCTCGAACCCCAAGGTCTGGCGGGTGCCGTTCGGCCATCTCGCCACCAACGAGGCGGCGGTGCTGCGGGGGCTGGACCGGATGGACCTGTCGCGCGTCCGCGCCATCGCCGCCGGGCACGCCCACTACGACCACATCGGCGACCTGCCGCTGGTCGCCGAGCGCTTCGCGCCGGGGGCGCGGGTCTACGTCAACGCCAGCGCCGCCCACGCCCTGGCGCCGATCCCCGCCCTCACCGGCCGGATCACCACCCTCGAGAGCGCGGAAGAGAAAGGGTGGATCTCCCTCAAGGACCCCGACCAGAACGACCTGCCGATCCGCTTCCGGACCGTCCGGTCGAAACACGCCCCGCACTTCTGGGGCGTCCACCTCGCCGGCAAATCGCTGACCGAAGACTGGACGAAGGACTGGAAGACCCGCCGCTTCCTGTCGCTCCAGGAGGGGCAGACCTTCGCCTTCGTGATCGACCTGCTCTCGCCAGACCTCCGGGAGACCCGCTTCCGGATCTACTACCAGGACTCGGCGAACCCGCCCGACCAGGGGCTGCCGAGTCTGGACGATGGCCGCGGGTACGACTTGGCCGTGCTCTGCATGGCGTCCTTCTACTTCGTGCGGAGGCAGCCCGGGACGGACCTCTGCCATCTCCGGCCGCGCCACATCCTGGTGACCCACTACGAGGACTTCTTCCGGGCCGGCGACAAGCCCGTCCGCTTCGTGAGCCTCCTGCCAGGCGTGATGGCCAACCGTTTCTTCTTCCGGGCGCGCCGGGCGATGCGGGATTGGGAGGCCGAGACCGTCGGGCCGGAGGGGAGCGTCTGCGGCCCCTCCAGCCGGAGCTGGACCATGCCGATGCCGGGGGAGTGGTTGCGCTTCCGGGCTGCGGCGCCAGGGGAGTCCGCTACGTCCGCAGGGAGCGGACCAGCTCGATCGCCTCTTCCCGGGTGCGGATCCGCCCCTCCACCTGGGCGGCGAGCACGGCGGCCAGGGCCTTGCCGACGCCCGGCCCCGGAGGGAGCCCCAGCAGCTCCTGAACCTCGGCCCCGTTGACCAGGCGGGGCGGGTCGAGCAGCATCCCCCCTTCCCGCCGGACCAGCTCGACCAGAGAGAGGAGGGCGGACCGCCAGGAGTCCAGCTCCCCCCGCGCCGCCGCCCGCGCCCCGAGCGCGCAGGCCGCGGTCCCCCAGAGATCGCCGGCCCGGTGCAGGAACCGCCGCTGCCCGAGATCGGTGTTCGGCAGAGTCTCCCAGGTCAGGAGGACCGCCACCTCGTCCGCCACCTTGCGCAGGAGATACCCCGCGTCCCGGAAGCGCGTCAGGACGCCCCCCGGATCCGGCAGATTGCGGAACAGGGCGGAGAAGCGGGCGGCGAGCCCCCGCACCCCGTCCGCCGCCGCGGAGTCGAGCTGCCGCAGCTCCAGAACGCAGCCTGGCAGCGCCTCGAGCTCCCGCAACGCGCTGCCGGACGGGCCCGGCTCGCCGGGCCTCCCGAGCCAGAGGCCGGGATAGAGGTCGAGCCCGATCAGCAGGGCGAGCCCCTGGTGGGCCTCCGCCTGCGAGAACAGAGCGGTCAGCTCCTCCCGTACCCGCTCCGAAGCCACCTCGGCCAGCCGGGAGGAGCACTCCCGCGCCAGCCGCACCGTTTCCGGCTCGGCCGAGAAACCCGGCAGCCGCAGCAGCATCCGGGGCAACCGCAACACCCGCAGCGGATCCCCCGTGAAGCTCCCCGGCGTCGTGGCCCGCAGGATGCGGTGGACCAGATCCCCCAGACCGCCGAACGGATCGGTGATCTCGCCGGTCCGGGCATCCACGGCAATCGAATTGACCGTGAAATCGCGCCGTTCGAGATCCTGATAGAGCGTGGTGCCGGCACGGTCCCAGAGATCGAGCTCGAACCCCTCGGCCACCACCCGAAAGGCGGCGAACTCCTTCCCCCCGAGCGCCACGAAGAACCCCGGCAACGCCGCCGCCACCGCCTGGGCGATCTCCCGCCCCCGCCCGGCCACCACCACGTCGATGTCCTTGATCGGCAACCCGAGCGCCCGGTCCCGCAAAGCCCCGCCGACCAGATGGCACTCCGTCCCCCCGCAAGCCGCCAAGGCCGCCAGCAGGGGCTCGATGACCGGATGGTGGAGAAGGACCTGGAAGCTGCGGAGGGGGCGGGTGGGGAGCATGGGGGAGAGGGTCCCTACTGGAACAGCTCTCCCAACTCGATCGTCAGACCCGGAAACAGCGGGCTGGTCAGGGCGGCGCCTTCATTCTCCAGGGAGAGCCGGTCCACCTGTTGGTAACCCCTGTCCGTCAAGCGGTAGACCTCGACCGAGTCGATATCCGGGTCCACCATCCAGTACTCCTGAATCCCATGCTTCTCGTACAGCCGGCGCTTGGCCACCGCATCGGTCCGGCGTGTGGAGGGAGAGAGGACCTCCACGGCGAGATCCGGCGGCTCCGGGAGATTATTGCCGGTCAACGCATGGGACCGGGGGGCGGACACGAAGACCAGATCAGGCTGGACGACATCGACCTCCGAGAGCACCAGATCGATCGGGGCGACCCAGACCTGACCGATCCCGCGATGCCGGAGGAAGTTGCGCAGCAGGACGGCCAGATTCAGAAGGATGGTCTGATGCCGCAGGTTGGGAGCCGGGACCACGAAGTGTTCTCC
>DATAHG010000091.1:0-5713 GCA_036263295.1 Thermoanaerobaculia bacterium
CGCTTCCTCGCCCGAGTCCGCCTCGGTCGATTTCTCATCCAGGAAGCGGTACTCTTCCCGCAGCTCGCCTTCGGGCGTGAATATCCTCTTGTCAGTGACCTTGATGTCCTTGCTCACTGCGGTCCATGGCTCCTTTCCTGCTTTGCGGGGACTGGCAGTTGATGATCGTAGCAAGCGCCCTCGATATGGAGCAAGCATGGCCCCTCCCGATCTCCAGAAGCTCCTCGACCTTGTCGCCCGTCTGCGGGCTCCCGACGGCTGTCCCTGGGACCGCGAGCAGGGGCTCGAAAGCGTCCGCGCCTACCTGCTGGAGGAGGCCCACGAGACCGCCGCGGCGATCGACGGCGGCGACTGGGACGAGCTGGCCGCCGAGCTCGGCGATCTCCTCTTCCAGGTCGCCTTCCTCGGCCGCCTGGCCGAGGAGGCCGGCGCCTTCCAGCTCTCCCAGGCGATCGACGGCGTCCACGACAAGATGGTCGCTCGCCACCCCCACGTCTTCGGCGACGAGGTGCTGGCCGACGCCGAGGCGGTCCGCCAGGCCTGGGAACGCCGCAAGCTCCAGAAGGAGAGGCAGAAGGGCGGCTCGCTGCTCTCCGGCGTCGCCCCCACCCTCCCCGCCCTGCTCGCCGCC
This sequence comes from Thermoanaerobaculia bacterium, assembly GCA_036263295.1. GTDB lineage: Bacteria > Acidobacteriota > Thermoanaerobaculia > Multivoradales > UBA5704 > DATAHG01. The sequence goes on from DATAHG010000091.1 coordinate 632, forward strand.
TACCGGCTGACCCAGAAGGCGGCCGGCGTCGGCTTCGACTGGCCCGACGCCGGGGACGTCCTCGAAAAGATGGAGGAAGAGACCGCCGAGCTGCGCGAGGCCCTCGCCGCGGGGGACCGCGCGGCCCTGCGCGAGGAGGTCGGGGACCTCCTCTTCACCGTCGCGAACCTCGCCCGCAAGCTCGACGTCGATCCCGAAGCCGCCCTCGCCGGCACCAACGACAAATTCCGCCGCCGCTTCGCCGCGGTCGAGGCCGGCCTCGCCGCCCGCGGCAAGACCCCGGCCGACTCCAGTCTCGAAGAGATGGACGAGCTCTGGGAGCAGGCCAAGACCCCCAAATGAAAAGGGCGTGGGAGCTGGCTCCCACGCCCGGAAGAACGCGGCCCGCGGGCCGGTGCAACGCCTGCGACTAGTTCGGACGCTGGGCCGGGCGGTGCGGCTTGCGCCCCGTCGGCTTGCCGGTCACGGCGGTGTCGCGCTGGCCCAGCGACCACATCAGGTTGCGCGTGGCCTGCGGGGTGAAGACGAAGTCCCCCGCGGTGGACGGCACCGGAGCCGGCGTCGGCCCGAACAGGAAGGGGTAGTAATCGACCGGCGGGATCTCGCCGCCGAACTTGTCGTTGATCGCGTCGAGGAAGGCGTTGGCGATGAAGGCGTAGCCGAACGGGGTCGGGTGGACGCCATCGTAGGAGAAGATGCCGCCGGTGAGGAAGGCCGAGGTCAGGGTGACCCCGCCGATCCGCACGCCGCCCTGAGCGTTGATCTGGTTGAACAGAGTGTTGATGTCGACGAACGCGGCGCCCGCCTGGTTCGCCACCGAGCTGATGATGCTGTTGTAGGCCTGGACCCGGGCGCTGATGGTGGAGATCTCGGAAGCCGAGAGCACCGCCGCGTCGGAGAGCGGCTGGCCGCTGCCGCCGAGCGCGGCCGGAATGCCGCGCCCCTGGGCCAGCTCGGCCGAGCCGGTGAGGAGGACGCGGTCGCCCGCCCCGAGCGGCCCGTTGGGGCCGATCAGCGGCACCGGGGCGCCGTTGACCAGCACCGGCTGGTTGGTCGCCGGGTTGACCAGGATCGACGGCACCGTGGTGACGAACGGGATGCTGGTGACGCTCGGGATGTTGGCGATCGCCATCTTGGCGCCGGTGCTCGCGATCGCGTTGACGAGAGTCCGGAAGTCCGCCTCGAAGGACTCGACGCTGGTCAGCGTGACCCCTTCGATGACGCGGCCGGAGGTCGCGGCGGCGAGGGCGTCGTTGTTGCCGATCCAGATCGTCACGAAGGTGGGCTGCTGGACCACGGCCTGCTGGAGCTGGGTGCCGATGCGGCGCAGGATCAGGTCGTGAAGGCCGCCGTTGTCGGTCACCGTGGCCACCGCGTCATGGACGTCGGCGCCGGGCACCGCCAGGTTGTTGTAGGGGGCCTGCAGGTTGAGGTTGGTCGGCACGCCCTGGCCGCCGCCCGGCACGATCTGCAGCGGCGCCAGGCTGCGGAGCTGGAGCAGCGACGGGATGCCCGGCTCGGAGACCAGCGGCTGCTGGAAGCCGGAGGAGCGGCCGGTGGCCTGACGGAAGATCAGGGCCGGGTAGCTGTTGACCTGGACGGTCGCGACCAGGCCGCCGCTCGAAAAGCCGGCGGTCAGGCTGTCGCCGACGGCGACATAGCGGGTGAAGTTGGCCGTGCCGGTGTCGACGTTCTGCGCCGAGGCCACGGCCGGCACGACGAGCGCGAGCGTCAGGATGCCCGCGAAGACCTTGCTGCGAAACATAGATTGAGTCTCCTTCGGTTCGCGGAGGTTAGAAGGTCACCGTGGCCCCGAGGAGCCACGCCTTGGTCTTGTAGGTGCCGAAGAACGGTCCCTCGCCCGGGAAGCTGCTGGCGCGGCTCCGCTCCTTGAAATCGAGATACATCAGGGCGAGGTCGGCCTTGATGCCGCCGGTGTAGCCGTAGCCGATGGTGATGCCGCTGCGGTCGGCGTCAGGCAGCAGCGGCGAGACCCCCTCCTCCGGCTGCGGCGTCTCGTCGAAGACGTAGCCGACGCGGAGCTGGGTGACCGGGCTCACCGTGTAGCGCAGGCCGGCGCGGTAGCTGAAGACGTCGTCCCAGTTCTCCGGGATCGTGGTGTCCGGCAGCTCGTTGCCGACGAAGTCGATCGGCACCTCGCTGAAGGAGCTCCAGCCCATCCAGTTGACGTCGGTCTCGAGCAGCAGGTTCGGGGAGAGCCCGAAAGCGAAGCCGAGGCTCGCGATGTCCGGGAAGTCGATCTCGGTCTCGACCGGCAGGTCGCGGTCATAGGGCAGCCGGGCGCGCAGGATCGCGTCGAACTGGGCGTTGCCGGTGGAGACCTGGGTCAGCCGGGCTTCGCCCTCGTACTCGACCTTCACCTTGCTGCGGTAGGACAGGCCCCAGGAGAAGCTGCTGTTGACCTTGTTGAGGATGCCGACGTTGAAACCGTAGCCGGTGTCGAAGTCGCTGGTCAGCTTGAGGCGGCCGATGTCGGCCACGCGCTGGGTGAAGGGGTTGATCTGCGGCACGTTGCGGTTCAGCTCGACGTCCGAGAAGCGGGCGACCGCGCCGATGCCGATGCCGAAGGTCGGCGTGACCTGCCAGCCGATCGTCGGGTTGACGTCGATGGCGCGGAGAGCCGCCTTGGTGCTCAGGAAACGGCCGGAGAACTGGTCGGGGTCCTTCCACTCGGTGGTCAGACCGAAGGGCGCGTTGATGGCGAAGCCGAACTTCCAGACGTCGTTGATCGGCTGGACGTAGTAGACGTGCGGCACGATCTCGTCGAGCAGGACCTGCTCGCCGTTCTGCCCCGTGCCCGGGAAAGGCGCGGCGCCGCGGAAGGTGGCCTCATCCCCCTTGATATAGGTCGCGCCGCCCGAGATCTCCCGCTCGGTGACGAAGGCGAGGCCGCCGGCGTTGTGGAAAAGCAGCGACGGATCATCCGCCTGGGCGGTGAACGCCCCGGCCATGCCCATGGCTTTGGAACCCTGCTCGAAGATGCTGAAACCGGCCGCGAAAGCGGGCACGGTGGCCACCAGGCCTACTGCCGCGAGGCTCAGGACCCTGGCCAGAAAGTCTCCTCTCCGCATCCCCATTTCCCTCCTGTCGTTCAACTTTCGTTTAAAAAACGGTGCTGGGCGGTGCTTGACCTCGGCCGGATTCCCCTGGTTTCGCGATGTGACAGCCGTGTCAAGCTTTGGGAACACGTTATTCCCAAGCCCCGAGAGTGTCAACGTCCGCCGGGGGGCCCGCCCGAGGGGCCCGCCGGGGCGAGGCCACCCTCGGCGGCAGGTCCATGCGGTAGAGTACGCGGCACGGAGGTGAGCCCATGGGGTTTGAGCACGAGTTGCACGAGCAGACATTCAACAAGGTGAAGGAGTATCTGGGGGAGTTTTTCGAGGACCCGGACGCCTACCACGACCCGGAAAACGACCACTTCTACGTCCGCTACGGCACCACGGTGCTGGAGATCTCGATCGACGCCTACGGTCCCGAGGAGGCGGTCGTCACGATCATGTCCTACTGCGCCCAGGGCGTGGAGGTCGAGGAGGAGCTGCTGCTCGGGCTGCTGGAGCTGAACCACCAGATGTCGCTCGGCGCCTTCTCCCTGGTCGGCAGCGACGTCTTCTTCGCCTACTCCCTGTTCGGCAACAGCCTGGAGCCGCGCGACCTGCTGCGGGCGATCACCGTGGTGGCCACGGTGGCCGACGAGTATGACGACCGCATCGTCGAGCGCTACGGCGGCCAGACCGCCCTGGAGCGCATTCAGGACACCGGCGGCCGGCGCAAGCGGATCGGCGACGAGCTGGAGCTCGGCCGCGACGAGTAGCCCTTCAGACGCCAGGACGCGGCGAGCCGCCAGGTCCGCTCACCATCGGCCGCTCTTGACCGCGTCCTGGGCCTCCCGGTCGAGCTCCCGCGCCTTCTCCGCCTGCCGCTTGTCGTAGAGCTTCTTGCCCTGGACCAGGGCGATCTCCAGCTTGATCCAGTTGCCCTTGAGGTAGACCGCGAGCGGCACCACGGTAAAACCCTTGAGCAGGGTGCGCCCGAACAGCCGGTCGATCTGCCGCTTCTTGAGCAGCAGCCGGCGTTCGCGCTCCGGCGGATGGTTCTCCCGGTTGCCGTGGCTGTAGGGGCTGATGTGGGCGTTGACCAGCCAGGCCTGGCCGTCGCGGACCTCGACGAAGCTGTCCTTGAGCTGGACCTTCCCCGTGCGCGCCGCCTTGACCTCGGTGCCGGAAAGCTGGATGCCCGCCTCGAACGTCTCCAGGATCTCGTAGTCGTGCCGCGCCCGCCGGTTGCTCGCCAGCTCCCGCCGGACCGGTTCCGCCGTTCCCATGTCCGAGAGTCTATCCCAACCGCAACCGGTTCCTCATCGCAGTGCGGCGCAAACGCCGCACTGGTGTGGCTCCAGAGCCACACTCGCCCTCTCCCGAAGCCATGGCCGCCCTCTGGAGGTGGATTCAAGTGCCTGGAATCTCTTGGGTTAGCGGAGGAGGTGGGGAGGTGACAAGAGTGGCACCACCTCTGCATTGAACTGTTTGCGCCTATGGATACGACGCCCAATTCGACGACCGCGACGAAAGACCGGCCCAACCTGTTCGCCCAGAAGACAATCGCGCGCTCCGTGGCGCTGTCCGGCACGGGCATTCACAGCGGCAAGCCGATCCGGCTCCGCCTCAACCCGGCACCCGAGAATACCGGAATCGTGTTCCGCCGTGTCGATTGCGGCGGCATCGAGATCCCGGCCCTGGCGAGCCAGGTCTGCTCGGTCGATCACGCCACCACCCTGGGGCGCGACGACGTGACCATCTCGACCGTCGAGCATCTGCTCGCCGCGGTCCGCATGGCCGACATCGACAACCTCTGGATCGACCTCGACGGGTCCGAGGTGCCGATCGCCGACGGCTCCGCCCTCCCCTTCCTCCACCTGGTGGAAGCGGCCGGGGTGCGGCGGCAGACGGCGCCGCGGCGCATCATGGCGGTCACCGCCCCGCTGGAGGTGGAGCTCGGCGCCAAGCGCATCCGGGTCTCCCCCTATCCCGGCCTGCGGATCCGCTACACGATCGACTTCGCCCA
>DATAHG010000092.1:0-10386 GCA_036263295.1 Thermoanaerobaculia bacterium
ATCGAGAGTAGGCGCTTTGCCCGCCGATTCCGTACAATGGTCGGTACAGCAAGGATGGAGATTCGTGGTTTGACGCAACGCTTTCGCCCTCTCCCGAGCTTTCTTCCGCTCCTCTCCGGATTTCTGGTCACGGGGCTGGCCGGTGTGCTCGCCCTCGGAGCCCCCGCTCCCGTGCAGGCCGAGCTGGTCGTCCTGACGGACGGCAGCGTCCTCAAGGCCAAGGACTACGATCTGGCGGAGGGGGCCGAGAAGGCCCAGATCACCCTCGCGCGGGGCGGCAGCATGACTCTGCCGATCGGCCGCATCGAGCGCGTGGTCGACGACGAGGTGGACGAGCCGCCTCCGGTGGCGGCGGCGGTCCAGGCCGCCGTCGTGCCGACCGTGCCGCCGCCGATCAATCTGCGGTTCGAGGAGGGGCAGAAGGTCCCCGAAGGTCCCTACGGCGACCTGATCTACGAGACGGCTCGCCGGCACGAGGTGAACCCGCAGATCGTGGCGGCGCTGATCCGCCAGGAGTCGGCCTTCAACTCGCGGGCGGTTTCGCGCAAGGGCGCCCGGGGGCTCATGCAGCTCATGCCGGCCACGGCCCAGCGCTTCGGGGTCAGCAAGGAGCGCCTCTTCGAGCCCAAGCATAATCTCGACGCCGGGGTGCGCTACCTGCGCTGGCTGGTGGACCAGTTCCCCGACGACCTGAGCAAGGTGCTCGCCGCCTACAACGCCGGCGAGGGGAACGTCGCGCGCTACCAGGGCATCCCGCCGTTCCGCGAGACCCGCGACTACGTGCGCCGGATCTTTACGACTCTGGGGCTGACGGTCTCGAAGATCTGACGCCCCGCCACCGCAGCACCACCATCGTCCGGTCGTCCCCGAAGGGTGTCCCCTCGACATACTGCTCCACGGCGGTCAGCAGGCTGTCGCGCACCTCGGCCGCGTTGGCCTGCGGGGGGATCCCCTGGAAGGTCTGGACGATCCGCTCGTAGCCGAACGGCTCGCCCGCGGCGTTGGTGGCCTCGATCAATCCGTCCGACAGCCAGATCACGAAATCGCCCGGCTCCAGGGTGACGGTGGCCTCGCCGTAGCGGTACCCCAGGCCACCCAGCGGGGAGCCCGGGAGGAGGATCTCGTCCACCTGCCGGAGCGGGCCCGAGGCGGGGGAGGGGATCCGGTCATGGATCCGATAGGTCGGCGGGTGGCCGGCGTTGGTCAGGTGGAGGCGCCCGGTCATCGGATCGATCAGGGCCAGGGTGGCGGTCACGAACGAGCGCCGGTTCTGGCCGTTCGAGCGCACCACGCCGTCGAGCCGGCGCAGGATCTCGACCGGCTCGCGGGTCTCCTCGACGAGCACCCCCAGGGACGCCTTGAGCATGGCCATGCGCAGGCCGGCGGTCAGGCCATGACCGGAGACGTCGGCGATCAGCACGACGAGCTGGCCGTCGGCCTGCAGCAGGACGTCGAAGTAGTCGCCGCCGATCGCTGCGCTCGGCTCGAAGAGGGTGGCGAGCTCGACCGGGCCGCCGGGCAGCACGTCGGGCACCAGGCTCATCTGGAGGTCGCGGGCGAGGGCCAGCTCCTTGTCGAGCAGCTCCTTCTGGGCGGCGGACTCCACCAGCCGCTCCAGGTTGGCGGCCATGTCGTTGAAGGAGCGCTGGAGCGCCCCGATCTGGTCCTTGCGGCGGACCGGGATCCGCATCGCGAAGTCCCCCTGCTGGAGGAGGTTGGTCGCCCGGCTCAGCCGGTTCACCGCCCGCGACAGGTTGAAGATCAGGAAGACCGCCATCAGGACCGCCACGAAGTAGACCTCGGAGAGCAGGATCGCCAGGATCACCAGGGCGGCCCAGATCCGCGCGTCGAACTCGCTGGCGTTGGCCGCGAAGGCCCGCACCAGGAGGCGAGGGGTGGAGTTGACGGTCACCGCCAGCTCGGTCGGAGTGGGCCGGCCGGTCGCGAGGTCCAGGGGGGCGCCGCTCACCTCGCCCCACCAGAGGATGGGATCGTCCCAGAGCCGCCGCCCTTCGGAGGACTTGTTGAGGACCTTCTGCCCGTCGGACTTGCTGGCGCGGAAGTTGAGGAGCGGGACGCGGATCTTCCAGAGCACCAGGTCGACCGATTCGAGCCCCTCGTCGCCGACCGGGCTGAGCTCGATCCAGAAATCGGTGCGGCGGCTGAGCTCGCGGTCGAGGCGGCCGGTGTAGACGGCCAGCACGCCGCGGTCGCGGTCGCCGGCCGTGGCCGCCAGGGTGCCCATCTCCGGCTGGGCCGGATCGAAGCGGAAGAGGCGCAGCTTGCCACCTTTCTGGCCGGCGGACGGGCGGGCGTTCACCCAGGCCGGCCAGACCGCGGGGGTGCGCAGATCGCCGCCGATCCGGCGCCCCTGGCGGTAGTAGCCGAAGGCGATGTCCTCACCTTGGGCTGACGGGACCGCGCCGGCCGTCTCCAGGGCTCCGAGCTGCCGCTCGGCGGCGCGCTCGACATCGGTCTGCAGCCCGGTGGAGACGTCGCGGTAAAGGTGGCCCAGGAAGAGGCCGGCCAGGAGGTAGGACAGGAGGCCGAGCAGGAGCAGGGCCATGGGGATCGGCAGGCCGCCGATCAGGAAGTAGGAGAAGGCGAGGCGGCGCCCGACTTTCCAGAGGAAGGCGCGGAGGAGCCGGAAGAACAGCCAGAGCCCCAGGAGGAGGACAATGCCGCCGAGGAGGACGCCGGCCACGGCGCTCACGTAGGGGAGCTGGAGTTGCACGCCCACCGTCAGGATGACGGCGAGGACGCCGAGCACGGCGAGGATGAGGATCCAGCGTTTGGCTTGCGGTTTCACCGGGGATCGGGAAGGGACGGGTCAGGCCGCCCTCCGGGAGGGACTACGGTGGGCGAGACGGGAAGTTTCCCTGCCCCGATTCCAGGCGTGCGGGAGGGGCGGGTTTGGAGGGGCGCCGCGAGTTGCATAGAATGACGGCGCCTTCCCGGCGGACAAGTCAGCGCCAGGGCGCCGGGGCATTGTAGCTCGAACCCCCCAAGAGGACTCGAAGAGGAGAGGACACCGTGTCGAGGATCCCGCGTCACCAGGAGCACCTGAAGACTGGCTTTACCGCGGAGGCCGCGAGTGCCGCCCGCTATCGGGCCAATGCGGCCCAGGCCGCCAAAGACGGCCTTCCCAACCTTTCCAAGCGCTGGCTGCGGCTGGCCGAGGCCAAGGACCGTCTCGCCATCGAGCTGCTGGGCGCCGCCGAGCAGTTCCGCAGCCTCGACGCCGACCTCGGCAACGCGATCTCGGAGGAGAAGTACGAGAACGACGTGCTGTATCCCCGCATGATCCGCGACGTGGGCCAGGACGTCGCCGACGTGCTCCTGCAGGTCGTCTCGACCCAGAAGGAGCACCTGCGGCAGCTCGAGACCCTGCGCCAGGAGGCCAACGCCGCCCGCGGCGACGTCCAGCTCCCCCCCGAGGTGGACCGCGGCACGGCGCCCTCGGCGCCGGAGTCGTAGGGGAAGAACGCAGGAAAGAGGCGCGGCCTGGAGCGCCGCGGCTGGGAGCGCCGCCATCTTGGCGGCAAATCTAATTTTTGAATGCCGGCTGGAAGCCGGCGCTCCCAGCCGCGTAAGTGGCCGCCAAGGTGTTCGCGCAAAGAAAAAGGGCCGGCGTTTCCGCCGGCCCTTCTGTTTTCAGAGCACCCGATCCCTTACGGGCGGGCGATCGTCACGACCGGGGAGGTCCAGGTCTCGGTGTCGGCGGGGTTGTTGCCGTCGCCGAGCGCCTTCACCACCGTCAGCTTGAGGACGTAGCGGCCGTTGGGGACCGTCTGTGTCTGCTTGCCGTTGGTGGTCGAGCCGTCCCAGCTCAGGGTGAAGAAGCTGGTGGCGCCGGTGTTGCGGCCGACCCACTCCTGGGAGAAGGCCTTGTGCCAGGCCTTGCCGGTGTCGGCGTCGAAGACCTCGACCTTGTAGGACCGGAGCTGGTGATCGAAGTGCACCAGGATGCGCGGGATGTCCACGCCCGCCATGGTGTAGGTGGCCCCGGCGGTCTGGTTGAAGAAGGTGGCGCCGTCGTACTTGGCGAGCCAGGGGAAGTTGCTCGTCGTGGGCTTGAGCACCTGGATCGCCTGGTAGTCCCCCTTGAAGCCGGCGTACGGGATGCGCAGCGTCGGCGCGTCAGCCTGCGGCGTGAGGACCACGTAGCCGCCGTAGAGGCTGCCGTCCTGGAGCGCCGGGTTCGGGGTCACGGTGATGTCGAAGGTGGCGGCGGCACCGGCCGGGATGGTCAGCGTCGGGACGCTGAAGGCCACGTTGGCGAAGCCCGCCAGATAGGTCGGGGTGAAGGTATTGGGGCCGGTCGCGAGCGCCGCGGTGTGCGACAGGGTATAGGTCACCGGCTCCTTGCCGCCGTTGGTGACGGTGATGGTGCGGACCGCCGGGCCGGCCTGGCTCTCGCCGAGCGACAGCTTGCTCGGCTCGGCCTTGACCGTCGAGTTGATGGCATCGGCGATGCGCAGCATGCCGGAGCCCTGCCGGTGGACGTTGTCGAGGAAGCCGAGGGCCGGGTTGCCCGCCCAGGGCTTGGGCTCGGAGGTGTTCTGGAGCAGCGTGCGGACCAGGGCCGGCGGGGTGTTCGGACGTGCCTGGAGGAGCAGGGCCACGGCGCCCGCCACGTGCGGCGAGGACATCGACGTGCCGCTCAGGTTGGCGTAACCGCCCGCCTCCAGTGGCCAGGTCGAGTAGATCAGCGCGCCGGGGGCGCCGATGTCCGGCTTGAGGGTGAGGTCCGGCGACATGCCGAAGGAGCTGGAGCTGGCGATCAGGTTGCCGGTCGCGTTCGGGTAGGGGAACACGGCGTCGGACCAGGTCAGGTCGACCCCGGCGGACGCCAGGCGGTTGCTGATAATGACGCCGTCGTCGGCCGGGATCGAGACCACCGGGATGTTGATGGCGACCGGGCCGGCCACGGTGATGTTCTGCAGGCCGGTGGTGTTGTTGAAGATCACGACTCCGAGGGCGCCGGCGTTCTGGGCGTTCAGGGACTTGTCGTAAAAGCCGCAGGTGCCGCGGCGGATCAGCGCGATCTTGCCGGCGAGGCTGCCGGCCGGCAGGGCGGTGCAGCCGTCGGCCGTGCTGGTCGGGGTGCCGGTGCGGGCCAGGGGGGCCGAGCCGGAGAGCGGCGTGGTGGCCGACCCGGTGGCGTACTGGTAGGGGACCTGGCGGTTGTCCGGCGAGACGAAGAACGACGGCACCTTGAGGTGCGTGTTGTTGTAGGAGGCGACCGAGATCACCTTGTCGCCGATGCCGGGCGCGCCGCTCGCGTAGAGGCCGTTGGCGCCGCTGTTGCCGGCCGAGGAGACCACCACGATGCCCTTGCGGACGAGGCGGTCGGCCGCCTTGGCGGTGGGGTAGTCGGGCCACTGGAAAGCCGCGCCGATGCTGATGTTGAGGACGTCGGCGCCATCTTCGAGGATCTTCTCCATGGCGGCGACCATGATGTCGGCCTGGGTCGAGCCCTCGCAGCCGAAGACGCGGTACATGCTGAGGGTCGCCTCCGGGGCCACGCCGCGGACCCGGCCGTTGGCTCCGACGATGCCGGAGACGTGGGTGCCGTGGCCGGCGCAGTCGTCCGGGAAGGCGTCGGGGACGGTCGTCAGGTTGTAGGTCGGGGAGGACGGGTCGGCGTTGTAGGCGTCGCCGACGAAGTCATACCCCTTGGCGACCTTGCAGCCCGGGCCGAAGCAGCCGCCGAGGTCCGGATGGTCGTAATCGACGCCGGTGTCGAGGATCGCCACGCGGATCCCCCGGCCGGTCAGCCCGAGGTTGTTCTGGGCGACGTCGGCCTGGGTCATCGCGAGCGCCGTCGAGAGATTGATCTCCGACCCGGGAGCGACTTCCGGGGTGGGAGCGGCCACCGCGACCACCGGGTAGATCGCCTTGACCTCGGCCAGGCGGGACAGCTTGGCCACGTCGCCGGGGGCGACGTTCACCGAGAAGCCGTTCCACACCTTGTCGAAGCGGAACCGCTCGCGGTACTGGATGCCGGCCTTGCGAGCCGCATTGCGGAAATTCTGCTTCTCGGTCTCGAGGGCGGTGAGGGAGCCGCCTTCCGCCGTGGGGGCGTTGTAAAGCTCGACAAAGTAGGCGGTCGCCTGGTCTTCGGTGGGGGTGTTCGCGTCGGGAGCCGTGGGAGCCGGGGCCGGATCGACCGGCTGGAGAGGCGCGAGCTGGCCGGCCAGGGGACCGGTGAGCGACGCGACGGCGGTGACGACACCGAAAGCGAGGATCGCGAGGGATCGTTTCATCGACACTCCTTGTTGGATCTCTTTGGATCCGCGGTTGACAAGTCTCCGGAGCGCCTCCCGGTCGTTGTACGCGACTGCGGGGAGTAAAGGGGGCGCGCCGGTATGGAGAAACCCAATGCGGTCGGTTCGGATCTTCAGGAGTCGGAGTTGCCGGTTCCGGCAGCTCAGCCAAGCAAACCTTGATGCCTTGTGCCGTAACCGCAGCCGCCTCCCCCTCATTCCCAGAATTCGCAAGAAAGCCAGGGGAATTTGACGGGACCGGCGGGCGTTGCTCAGGGCGAGGTCCTCCGACGGGCCTCCCCGCCCGCCGGCCCGCCTCCCTGAGTCATCTATAAGTCCTTCATGACAAAGGGCTTTTCTCTGCTTGTGACCGGCGGTCACAAGTGGTATGCTCCGCTCCGGAGAGGATTGAAAACCATGTCCATGATCGGTGAAAGCTGGGTCACGACCAAGTTCGAGAACTTGGAAGACTGGGCCCTTCGACATTCGTTCTGGCCCTTCCCCTTTGGCACGGCGTGCTGCGCCATCGAGTTCATGGGGACGGTCTCGAGCCACTACGACATCGCGCGGTTCGGCTCCGAGGTCGTCCGCTTCTCGCCACGGCAGAGCGACGTGCTGCTGGTGGCTGGCACCATCAACGACAAGATGGCGCCGGTGCTGAAGAAGATCTACGACCAGATGGCCGACCCCAAGTGGGTGATCTCGATGGGCGCCTGCGCCTGCTCGGGCGGTTTCTACCGGGCCTATCACGTCATGCAGGGCATCGACGAGGTCATCCCGGTGGATATCTATGTGCCGGGCTGTCCGCCGACTCCGGAAGGGCTGATGTACGGCGTGCTGCAGCTCCGGGAGAAGGTCATCCGGGACCGCCGCAAGCACGGCCGGGAGTACCCGGAGGCGAAGATCGAGTCGGAGACCCCGACGGAAACAAAGACCGAGCAAAAGGAGACTCGCGAGCGTGTCCACACTGGCGCCTCCCAGGCCTGAGCAGGCTACCGCCCCCGCCCCTGATACCGCGGGTCTCGACGCGGTCCGGGCCAAGTTTCCCGCCGGGAGCATCACCCCGCAGGAAGGGCTCGACCTGCCGACGTGGATCGTGCGCCGCGAGGTCCTCCTCGACCTCGCCCGCGAGCTGCGCGACAACCCGGCGACCCGCTTCGACATGATGATGGACCTCTGCGGGGTGGACTTCCCGGACCGCGTGGAGCGCTTCGACGCGGTCTATCAGCTCTACTCGGTCCCGCGCGGAGCCCGGCTGCGGATCAAGGTGCCCCTGCGCGAGGATGACGCCGTCGTCCCCTCCCTGATCTCGGTCTGGAAGGCCTGCGACTGGTTCGAGCGCGAGCTGTACGACATGTTCGGCATCCACGTCGAGGGGCACCCGAACCTGCGGCGGATCCTCTGCCACGAAGGGTTCGTGGGGCACCCCCTGCGCAAGGACTACGACCCGGCGCGGCGCTGGATCCTCACCGAGGACAAGATCTACCGTCCGAAGTTCGACCTGCCCGACGGCGAGGACGACCTCTTCGAGCGCATGACGGTCAACATCGGCCCGTCGCACCCGGCCATGCACGGCACCTTCCGCCTGATGGCGGTGCTCGACGGCGAGACCATCGTCGCCTCCGACGTCGAGATCGGCTATCTGCACCGCTGCTTCGAGAAGATGTCGGAGACCCACACCTGGAACCAGGTGGTCCCCTACACCGACCGGCTGAACTACTGCTCGGCGTTCATCAACAACGTCGGCTACTGCCGGACGGTCGAGAAGATGCTGGGCATCGAGGCGCCGCCGAAGGCGGTGTGGGCGCGCACCATCCTCTCCGAGTTCTCCCGCATCATGGACCACTGCGTGTGCAACGGCACTACGCTGGTCGACGCCGGGGCGCTCACCAACTTCTGGTACATGTTCCAGCCCCGCGAGGAGATCTACGGTCTTCTCGAAGCGTGCAGCGGCGCCCGCCTGACGGTCTCCTATGGCCGCATCGGCGGCCTGTCGCAGGACCTGCCGCCCGACTTCATCGAGCGCAGCCGCAAGCTGCTGGAGATGATCCCGCGGCTGGTCGGCGACTGCGAGAAGCTGGTGGACAAGAACCGCATCTGGCTTGACCGCTCGGTCGGGGTGGCGGCGATCTCCGGCGAAGAGGCGGTCAACTGGGGCTGGACCGGCCCCTGCCTGCGGGCGAGCGGCGTGCCCTACGACGTGCGCCGGGCTCACCCCTATGACCTCTACGACACCGTGGACTTCGAGGTCCCGGTGCTCTTCGGCGGCGACGTCTACGACCGCTTCCGGATCCGCATGCTGGAGATCAAGGAGTCGCTCAAGATCATCCGCCAGCTCCTCGACCGCGGCATGCCGGAAGGCTCGCACATCGTCGACGACCCCCACGTGGCGCTGCCTCCCAAGGAGGCCTGCTACAACCAGATGGAAGCCATGATCTACCACTTCAAGCTGATCATGGACGGCATCCAGGTCCCCGAGGGGGAGATGTACCATATGGTCGAAGGGGCGAACGGCGAGCTCGGCTTCTACATCATCAGCGACGGGACGGGCAAGCCGTACCGGGTCCACTGCCGGCCGCCCTGCTTCCCGATCTTTTCCACCTTCCCGCGCCTGATCAACGGTGGCTCGCTGGCGGACTCCATCGTGTCGCTGGGGGGACTCAACGTCATCGCAGGAGAGCTCGAACGATGAGCCAGCCCTTGACCTCTACGACCGGGGCCGGACCGGTGGCACCGCCGCCGGCGCGCCCGGTTCTGCATCCGAACGCGCCGCATCCGAACGAAGTCCGGCCCTACAAGCCGAGCCTCGCCGAGCGGCTCTACCTGCCGCTGGTCGGCGGGCTCTTCGTGACGCTCCGGCACTTTGTCCGCAACCTCTTCGGTCTCAACAAGATGTACACCATCGAGTACCCGGAGAAGCGGCGCGACTACAGCCACCGGTTCCGCGGCCACCACATCCTGACCACCCGTCCGGACGGCTCGGTGCGCTGCGTGGCCTGCTACCTGTGCGCCCAGAACTGCCCGGCCGAGTGCATCCACATCGAGGCGGCCGAGCATCCGGACGTCAACATCGAGAAGTACCCGGTCGTCTACGAGATCGACATGCTGCGCTGCGTCTTCTGCGGCTACTGCGTGGACGCCTGCCCGGAAGAGGCCATCATCATGAGCAACAACTACGACATGGCCTACTTCACCCGCGAGCAGTCGATCGTCGGCAAGAACGACCTGATGAAGCCTTTCACCTTCGACGAGGAGCGCCTGGGCTACCGTCCGCGTTATCCTGAAGAGGACGTGAAGCGTGCCAAGATGCGGCGCGACGCGTTCAACCTGGTCGAGGCCGCCAAAAGAGCCCAGGAGCAGGGACAGCGCGAGCAGCAGCCGGTGGGGGCCAGCCACCCCTGAGGCCGCGCTGGAAGGCGATGGACGGCCTTCGGGCCGTCCCGGAACGACGACAACGATAAGAACGACCTGGCCGCCTGGCCAGGTCTTTTTCTTGTGCGCAATCAGCTTGTGCGCAATTTGCGCCATCGGGAAAGAGGATCATGAGCACCACGGTCACAGAGAACGAGGCCCGCACGCCCGAGCGGCTGGATGACGTCGTCATCCGCTTCGCCGGCGACTCGGGCGACGGCATGCAGTTGACCGGAACCCAGTTCACCAACACCTCGGCGCTGGTCGGCAACGACCTCTCGACCCTGCCGGACTTCCCGGCCGAGATCCGGGCGCCGGCCGGGACGCTGCCCGGGGTGTCGGCGTTCCAGGTCCGCATCGCCGACTACGACATCCACACCCCGGGCGACTCCCCCGACGTCCTGGTGGCGATGAACCCGGCCGCGCTCAAGAAAGAGCTGCGCGACCTCAAGCCCAACGGCGTGATCATCGTCAACACCGACGAGTTCAACGACCGCAACCTGGCGCGCGCCGGCATCGCCAGCAACCCCCTGGAGGACGGCAGCCTCGAAGCCTACCGGGTCTTCAAGGTGGAGCTCTCCACCCTGACCCGCCGGACCCTCGAAGGCAGCGGCCTCGACACCAAGTCGGTGGACCGCAGCAAGAACATGTTCGCCCTGGGGATGGTCTACTGGCTGTTCAGCCGTCCGCTCGACAACACGGTCGA
>DATAHG010000093.1:0-3451 GCA_036263295.1 Thermoanaerobaculia bacterium
CGCCGGGGTCCGCCAGGCCGCCGCCAACCTCAAGCAGGCGAGCCTCACCCGCGACCGCATGCACCGCCTGTTCGAGCAGCAGCTCATCGCCCAGTCGGACCTCGACGCCGCCGAGGCCGCCTATAGCGTCGCCGACGGCCGTTATCAGGAGGCGATCGAGGAGGCCCGCAACCGCCAGGCCGTGCTCGCGCAACGCCGCGCCGAGCACGAGATCGCCCGCCGCCAGCTCGCCGACTCCATCGTCACCGCGCCGTTCGACGGCATGATCCAGCAGCGCACGGCGACGGTCGGCGACTATGTGGCCGTAGGCGACCCGATCGTCACCCTGGTCCGGGTCCACCCTCTGCGCCTGCAACTCGCCGTCCCCGAGCGGGAGGCCACCGAGATCCGCGTCGGCCAGCCCGTCCGCGTCACGGTCGAGGGGGACAAGGCTCCCCACGAGGGGCGTGTCGCGCGCCTCAGCCCCGCCATCAGCCAAGAGAGCCGCACCCTGCTCGTCGAGGCGGAGATCCCGAACCAGGATGGCCGCCTGCGCCCCGGCGCCTTCGCCCGCGCCGAGATCGTCCAGCAAGCCGCCGAGCCGGCCGTCCTCGTGCCCACGTCCTCCATCGTCACCTTCGCCGGCATCGACAAGGTGATCAGCGTCGATGGGGGCAAGGCCGTCGAAAAACCCGTCAAGCTCGGGCGCCGTTCCGGCGACCGGGTGGAAGTGTTGGAAGGGGTGACCTCCGGCCAGCCGGTGGTCCTCGAGCCCGGGAACCTGACTGGCGGCCAGCCGGTCGAAGTCGTGCCGTAAAAAAGGTTTTTCAGCGATGCAGAAGCTTGCCGAGATTTGTATCCGCCGCCCGGTCTTCGCGGCCATGATCATCCTCGCCCTGGTGGTGGTCGGGGCCGCGAGCTACGGACGTCTGGGCGTCGACCGCTTCCCGTCGGTCGACCTGCCCACGGTTTCCGTCCGCACCGCTCTCCCCGGCGCCTCGACCGAGGAGGTCGAGTCCGAGATCTCGCAGCAGATCGAGGAGGCGGTCAACACGGTCGAGGGGATCCAGGAGCTGCGCTCCGTCTCCTCCGGCGGCAACTCCATCGTGATCGTCACCTTCGACCTGGGACGCGACATCGAGACCGCGGCGCAGGACGTGCGCGACCGGGTCTCCTCGGTGATCCGCCGGCTGCCGGAGGATGCGCTGCCGCCGGTCATCGCCAAGTTCAACAACGATTCCTCGCCGGTCATGACGGTCGCCCTCTCGGCCGACCGCTCCGTGCGCGAGCTGACCGAGATGGCCGACAAGGTCGTCAAGGTCCAGCTCGAGCGCTCGACCGGCGTCGGCGAGGTGGCGATCGTCGGCGGCCTCGAACGGGCGATCAAGATCTGGATCGACCCGGACCGCCTCGCCGCCTATCAGATCCCGATCACCGCGGTGCGCGACGCCCTGGTGCGCCAGAACACCGACGCCCCCGGCGGCAACGTCACCGGCTCGGACCGCGAGCTGACCCTGCGCACCATGGGCAAGGTCGAGGAGTCCCGCGACTTCAACGACCTCGTGGTGCGGACGATCGACGGCCAGCCGGTGCGGGTCCGCGACATCGGCCATGCCGAGGACGGCACCAAGGAGCAGCGCTCGCTCGCCCGTCTGAACGGCATCCCCACGGTCACCCTGGAGGTCCGCCGCCAGTCCGGCGCCAACACCGTCGAGGTGATCGAAGGCGCCAAGGCGTCGCTCGCGCGCATCCAGGAACAACTGCCGCCGGATGTGAAGCTGGAGGTCGTCCGCGATCAATCGCGTTACATCTACGCCGCCTTGCACGAGATCAACCTCCACCTGATCCTGGGCAGCATCCTGGCCTCGCTGGTGGTGTTCGCGTTCATGCGGAGCTGGCGGTCGACCGTGATCGCGGCGGTGGCCATCCCCTGCTCGGTCGTGGCCACGTTCGGCATGATGAAGGCGCTCGACTTCACGCTCAACAGCGTCACCATGCTGGCCCTGGTGCTCATGGTGGGCGTGGTGATCGACGACGCCATCGTGGTGCTGGAAAACATCTTCCGCTTCATCGAGGAAAAGAAGATGAATTCCTTCGAGGCGGCGAAGATGGCCACGCAGGAGATCGGCCTCGCCGTGCTCGCCACGACGCTGTCGCTGGTCGTGATCTTCGTCCCCGTCTCGTTCATGTCGAGCATCTCGGGGCGGTTCCTCTACCAGTTCGGCCTGACGGCGGCGGCGGCCGTGCTCGTGTCGCTGCTCGTCTCCTTCACGCTGACGCCCATGATGAGCGCCCGCATGCTGCGCGCCGAGGACGCCGCTTCCGGCCACGGCGGCTCCGACTCCGCGGATCCCCACGAGGCGGCCCGCTCGCGGCGGGGTTTCTACGCGCGGATCGATCACGGCTACGAGCGGCTGCTGCGGGCCACGATGAAGCGCCGGCGGCTCGCGGCGGCCATCGCCTTCGGGGTCATGCTGGCTTCGATCCCCATCTACAAACTGGTAAAAGTCGAGTACATCCCGAGCGACGTGGACGAGTCGGAGTTCGAGGTGAGCGTCAACGCTCCCGAGGGCACCAGCCTCGCCGGCGTCGACGAGGCCATGCGGGCCATCGAGGCCGAGCTGCACCAGGTCAAGGGCGTGCGCACCGTGCTGGCCACGGCGGGCGGCGGCTTCCTGGGCGGCGTCAACCAGGGCAACGTCTTCGTGCGCATCGCGCCGCACGAGGAGCGGAAGTTCTCGATCCCCCGCTTCTTCAAGGGCCTCTTCCATCTCGATCCCCTGGAGGCTTTCCGCGGCAATTACACCCAGCGGGACGTGATGACCCAGGTCCGCAAGCGGCTGTCGAAGTTCAAGGACCTGCGCTGCGCGGTGCGCAACCTGCAGTCGTTCAACATCGGCGGCGGCGGCTTCGAGATCGACTTCGCCCTGCGCGGCCCGGACCTCCAGGCGCTCGCCGCCTACGCCGAGCAGCTCCGGCTGAAGTCCAAGGAGCTGGGCGGCATCGTGGACGCCGACACCACGCTCAAGCTCGACCGTCCCGAGCTGCGGGTGCAGGTCGACCGCGACCGCGCCGCCCGGCTGGGGGTGGACATGTCGGACGTGGCCAACGCCCTGCAGCTCATGGTGGGGGGGGACGAGCAGGTCTCTCGCTTCCACGATCCGGACGTCAACGACGACTACGACATCCAGCTCCGCCTGGCCGAGGGGCAGCGCAACGATCCCCAGGCGATCCTGGGCCTCTACGTGCCGGGCCGGGGCGGCAAGCTCTACCAGCTCGGCAACTTCGTGACCCTGAAGCAGGAGACCACCGCCTCCCGGGTCGACCGCCTCGACCGCCAAAGGCAGGTGAGCCTGCGGGCCGGCGTGGCTCCCGGCTATGCCCTGGCGGACCGGCTGGAGGCGCTGGAGCAGGCGGTCAAGGAGATGAACCTGCCGCCCACCTACTCGACCGCCGTCGGCGGGCGGGGCCG
>DATAHG010000094.1:0-3379 GCA_036263295.1 Thermoanaerobaculia bacterium
ATCTTGCCGGCCCATCTAATTAAAAATGCCGGCAAGATGCCGGCGCTCCCAGCCGCGTTTGCCATGCTTCGAGAGGATGTTTTACAACCACCCCCGCTGCCGCGCGATCCGCGCCGCTTCGACGCGGTTGGCAGCGCCGAGCTTGCTGATCGCCTCGGACAGATAGTTGCGGACCGTCCCCTCGGCGAGGTGGATCTCGCTCGCGATGCGGGCGGTGGCGAAGCCCTCCTCGCCGGCCAGCCGGAGGACCTGGCGCTCGCGGTCGGTGAGCGGATCGGGCTCGGCCCAGGCCTCGGCCGCCAGCTCGGGATCCACCGAGCGCAGACCGGCGTGGACCCGCCGGATCGACTCGGCCAGGCGCTCGGCCGGGGAGTCCTTGAGGAGGTAGCCCATCGCCCCGGCGTCGAGGGCGCGGCGCAGGTAGCCGCTGCGCGCGAAGGTGGTGAGGATCACCACCCGGGCGCGCCGCCCCTGGCGTCGCAGCTCGGCCGCCAGCTCCAGGCCGGTCATCGACGGCATCTCGATGTCGGTCAGCACCACGTCGGGGTCCAGCTCGGCGGCGAGGCGCAGCGCCTCCCGGCCGTCGCGGGCACGGCCGGCGACCTCGATGTCGGGCTCCAGCTCCAGAAGAGCGGCGAGGGCCCCGAGCACCAGGGTCTGGTCCTCGGCGAGCAGGACGCGGATCATGAGCCGGCCTCCGGCAGCGGCACCAGGCCGGAGGCGTCCGACGGGACGGTCTCCGCGACCGGCCCGGCCCGGCGGCGCGGCAGGGTTACCACGATCCGGGTCCCCTCGTCGCGGTGGTGCTCCAGCGTACCGCCCAGCCCCTCGATCCGCTCGCGCATGGCGCGCAGGCCGTTCCCCTCGGCCGCCGAGCCGCCGCGGCCGTCGTCCGCCACCTCCAGGCGGGTGGACTCGGCGTCCTGCTCCAGCCGCACCGTGCAGGTGCGGGCGCCGGCATGGCGGACGAGATTGGTCACTGCCTCCCGCACCGCCAGGGCGAGAGCGGTCTCCTGGATGGGATCCAGCTCGACCGGGCTGACGAAATACTCAAAGGCGAGGCCGGAGGCGTCGAGCGCCAGGCGGGCCCGCGCCAGCTCGGCCGACAGCCCCTCCGAACGGTAACCGCTCACGGCGCTGCGCACCTCCCGCAACGCCTCCCGCGAGATGCGCTCGACCTCCCGCATCTCCAGGCCGGCCCGCGCCGGGTCGCGCTCGACCAGCCGCGCCGCCAGCTCGGACTTCAGGGTGATCGTCGACAGGGTATGGCCGAGCAGGTCGTGGAGGTCGCGGGCGATGCGCTCGCGCTCGGCGATCTTGGCCAGGCGCTCGACCTCGCCTTGCGAGAGGAGAAGGCGGGCATTGGCTCGCCCCACCTCGGCGTGGTGCATGTTGACGCCGCCGATCAGCAGCGAGAACAGCACCGCCACCGCCCAGAACTCGGGGCGCAGCCCGAAGAACCAGGCGATGAGGACGATCACCGCCACCACCGCCAGCATCGAGCGGACGGCGAGCTTCTGCGGCGTGATCCGGCCGCAGAAGCTCGCGGCGAAGATGAAGAAGCTCGAAGCGCCCGCGTTCCATGGCGCCAGCAGCACTCCGAGAAGGACCATCACGGCGACCGGCCCGAGCACCGCCTTCCCCGCCAGCCAGAAGGCCCGGAAATAGACCACGAGGAAGACGAGGACCGCCGCCGCGGTCGCCGCGATCTGCGACGGCGAGCCGTGGCCGAACCAGAGGAAGAAGAGCAGCGAGGAGAGGTAGACCAGCCACGCGTAGGGGGTCCAACCCAGGTTCTTGTCTTCCGGCAGCAGACGCATGGTCAGATGGTACCTCTCCTATCCGAAGGTCTTGCCTTCGTCCCGGCGCATGGCGTACGCCGCCAGCGCCATCGAGGCGGCGGTGAAGCCGGCGAGCACCGCCACGCTCGTCCCCGGCCGGGCGCCGTTCGCGCCGCCTCCGACGATGTGCAGGGCGAGTTGGCTGAAGTGATACTGCGGCAGGAACTGGGCGATGCGCTGGAAGACCTGTGGCAGCGCCGCGACCGGGACCCACAGCCCAGCCAGGAAAGCCGTCGGCAGATGGATCAGGTTCATCACGGCGACCGCCGAATTGGGCCCGCAGAGATAGCCGAGCGCGAGCCCGAACGCCCCGAACGGGATCGACCCGGCGATCAGGGTGCCGCCCAGGGCGGCCCAGCTCGCGGCCGGCATGCGGACTCCGCCGAGGGTAGCGCCGAGCAAGAAGAGCAGCCCCACCTGGACCGTGCTGAAGGCCACGCAGGTGGCGAGCTTGGCGGCGATCCAGGCGAACGGCGGCATGGGGGTGGCCCGCTTGAGCAGCATCCACCCCTGCCCGCGCTCGACCGCGGTCGCGACGCCAAAGCCGAACAGGGCGACGCCGATCACCCCGAAGGCGCCGTAGGTCGCGAGCATGTAGGTGGCGAGGCGGATCAGCCCCGCCGTCTTGCCGCCCAGGCTGACCCCGAAAAAGATGTAGAAGACGAGCGGGAAGCCGAGCGTCGGCAGAGTGTAGCCGGGGAGGCGCAGGAGCTTGAGCAGCTCGCAGCGGGTCTCCAGGGCGAAGATGCGCGCGAGACTGCGGCGCGGGGCCGGCACGGGAACGGTCGCTGGAGTCGTCGCGATCATGCCGCCACCTCCTGGCGGGTCGGGGCGGAGCTGTTGGAGGTCAAGGCCAGGAAGGCCTCCTCCAGGTCGGCGCCGCGGATTTCGAGGTCGGAAAGAGCGGGGTCGCGGTCGAGCAGGGCGCGGACGGCGCGCTCCGCCTCGGTGGCGAACAGCTCGGCGAATCCCTCCCCTTCGGGCCCGTCGGGGCGCCGGGCCTCGCGCACGCCGGGCAGGGCGGCGAGGTCGCCGAGGCTGAGCGCGGTGCGGCAGCGGATCCGCCGGCCGCGCACCCGGGCCTTGATCTCGCCCGGGGTCCCCTCGGCGAGGATCCGCCCGCGGTCGAGCAGCACGATGCGGCTCGCCAGGGCATCGGCCTCCTCTAGATAGTGAGTGGTCAGGAAGACCGTGCAGCCGGCCCGCACCCGGTCCCGGATGCAGCTCCAGAGGGCCCGCCGCGACTCGACGTCGAGACCGACCGTGGGCTCGTCGAGGAACAGCAGGTCGGGGCCGCCGCACAGGGCGAGGGCGAACATCAGGCGCTGTTTCTGGCCGCCGGAGAGCCGGCCGGACAGACGGTCTTCGAGCCCGGCGAGGCCGGCCGCCGCCAGCACCTCGGCGCGCGGCAGCGGCTGGGGGTAGTAGCTGGAGACGAGGTCCAGGTGCTCGGCGACCTTGAGGGTCTCGGGCACCTTCGAGACCTGGAGCATGGTGCCGATCCGCATGCGGGCCGCGGGGGAGTGCGGGTCGAGCCC
>DATAHG010000095.1:0-3361 GCA_036263295.1 Thermoanaerobaculia bacterium
ACCTGGCCGGCCTCCGGGCGGGCCGGCGGGATCAGGCTGGGGATGGAGCAGGCGGCGGAGAAGAGGTACGCCGTCTTGCGGTCGATGATCTCGAAATACTCCTCGACCGAGAGATCGACCGCGCCCAGGCGCTGGAGGGCGAGCAGCTCCCCCTCGGTCATCTTGAGCGTCGCGTCGCACAGCCGCTGGATGACCTCGATCTGATTGTGGGCGAGGGCCATCTGCATGGCCTTGGTGTAGAGCCAGTCGCCCAGGAGCACCGTGAGGTTGTTCCCCCACAGGTGGTTGAGCGTCGGTTGGCCGCGCCGCAGCGAGGCGTGGTCGAGGATGTCGTCGTGGATCAGCGTCGCCGTATGGATGAGCTCCACCACCGCCCCGTAGGTGACCTCCTCGTCGCCGTCATGCCCGAGCAGGCGGGACGACAGCAGCAGCAGGGCCGGCCGGACGCGCTTCCCGCCCCCCTGGGCGATGTACTCCCCCGCCATCTGGATGAAGGGGACGTCCGAGCCGAGCTCGCGGCGGAATACCTCCTCCGTGGCGACCAGCTTGTCCGCGACCAGCTCCACGAAGCGGTGGGCCGCGGCGGAGCGGGAGATCTCCTTGGGGGCGACGAGCGGTTGGTTTTGCACCAGGTCGGAACCTCTATCCGGATGAAACGTTAAGAGCCCGTGACGGGATCGAAGGGGATCACCTGCTCGAGGTGGCCATCCCGGAAGCGATAGGCCCGGCCGTTGCCGAAGTACCACCAGGTGCTCTCCGTGGAATCCGGATAGTGCACCGTCTTGACCTCGTCCGGCTTGCCCATCTCGTCATAGACCCGGCGCTCATCGTCGCTCTTGACGCTGGCGACGAACTGGCGGAGCTTCTGGAGGAAGGCGGCGTTCTCGACCGTCAGCGCGGCCACCACGGGGCTGCCGGCGAGCATGCGGTCTGTCATATCGGTCCGCTGCAGCTCCTGCAGCTTCTCGGTCGTGCCCTTGCGCACCGGCACCCCGACCACCAGATCGAACCGGTTGAAAAAGCTGTCCCAGGGCCACTCCAGGGTGTACTCGCCCCGGGCGTTGGTGACGGCGCTGACGCGGCGGATGTCCTTCTCTGTGCGCCGCAGCTCGCGGATGCTGAAATAGCTGCGGGACGCTTCGAGCACCACCCGCACGTCGGAGAGGGGGCGCCCTTCGCGGTCCGCCACCAGGCCGGTGACCTGGATGCGTTCCCCCTGCTGATAGCGGCGCGCCGCCACGGCAAGGCCATCGCCCAGGAAGAAAGCGAGGAGCAAGAGCAGGCAGAGGGAGAGCCGGCCGGGCCGGCGCGCAAATCTTCGCAGGTCGTACCTCACACCGAGCGGTAGTTCGTGAAAGTGAGCGGGACGTCCAGGTCCAGGCCCTTGAGCAGCGCGATGACCGTCTGGAGGTCGTCGCGGTTCTTGCCGGAGACCCGCACCGTATCCCCCTGGATGGCGGCCTGGACCTTGAGCTTCCTGGCCTTGATCTCGGCCACGATCTTCTTGGCCGTGTCCGTGGGGATGCCCTGCTGCAGGGTGATCTTCTGGCGCACGCGGCTATGGCTGGCCGCCTCGATCTTGCCGTAGCGCAACGACTTGAGCTGCACGTTGCGCCGCACGAGCTTGCCCTTGAGCACCTCGAGCGCCTGAGTCAGCGAAAATTCGTCGGCCGCGCCGGCGACGATCTCCTCCCCCTCGAGGCCGACCTCGGCCCCCGACTTCTTCAAGTCGTAGCGGGTGGAGATCTCCTTGTCGGCCTGGGAGACCGCGTTGCGGACTTCCTGCAGATCCACGTTGGAGACGATATCGAAGGAGTTTTCGGCGGCCATCTTATTCAGAGCCGGACAGACGATCACCCTCAGGATCGCGAGTCGAGGACTGTCCGGCTGGGGCCCCATTATAGAGGAAGGGACCGAGGAAGGAATGGAGAAGGGGACCCCGGCCCTCCGCGCGGCCGGAACCCATCAGGAGTCCTCCCAGCGGATCGTGCGCGGCGGCGAGAACTGACCCTCGGACGACAGGTCCCGGTACTCCCGGATCTCGAACCGGGTCAGGTTCTTCTCCTGGTCGTGATACGCCACGCGGACCAGCCGCAGGCTCGCCGGGTCCACCACCAGCACGGCGTCCGCCAACTCGGTCATCTTGGTCTTGGGATCGAGCGAGACCTCGACCTTCCCCTCGACCGTGCGGGCCGTGGCGTTGTAGCGCTTCTTGAGGTCGTCCACCCCGAGCATGAGCAGATCGAGGCCGGGCTCATTGCGCCGGTCGATCCGGTAGCGCCGGCCGGTCTTGTCCTGGGCATTCCAGGAGTGGGCGAGCCCGCCGCACAGCAGGAAGCTCTTGGGATAGGGATCCTGGTAGTCCCACCGCAGACAGTCGGGGAGGGACAGCGCGAGCCGCCCGGACTCCTGCTCGCCTGAGGTGAACCCGGCCGGCACATAGGTCTGCGTGAACACCGCCCCCGTGGGGCCGGCGTCCACCAGGCTCTGGCGGACCTTCTGGAGCAGCGCCCAGGGCTCGGAATCCTGCGCCGCCGCCGGCCCCGCGAGGAGCGCCGGCCAGAGCAGCATCAGGGCCAACCATGTCTTTTTCATCGGCATGTGTCTCCTGTCGCGCATAGATCTTCCCGCATGAGTCAACAGCATGGGGACCGGGAACCTTCCCGGGGGCTCTCCCAGGGGCTAATGCCGGAAGTGCCGCACCCCCGTGAGCAGCATGGCGATCCCGTGCTCGTCCGCCGCAGCGACCAGCTCCGGGTCGTTCTTGCTGCCGCCGGGCTGGACCACCGCCCGCACTCCCGCGTGGGCCAGGGCATCGAGCCCGTCCCGGAAGGGGAAGAACGCGTCCGAGGCGGCGGCGGTGCCGTCCAGGGCCAGACCGGCCTGGCGGGCCTTGCGCACCGCAATCTCGCAGGAATCGACCCGGCTCATCTGGCCGGCGCCGATCCCCACCGTCTGGTCGGCGTTGGTGACCACGATGGCGTTGGATTTCACATACCGCATCACCCGCCAGGCGAACTCCAGCGCCCGGCGCTCCTCGGCCGTGGGCTGGCGTTGGGTCGGGCAGGTCCAGCCCGTGGAGTCGTCCGGGAAGGCGTCCGGCGGCTGAGCGAGGAAGCCCCCCGCGATCGGCCGCAGCTCGATCTCCCTGCGGGACGGCTGGTAGATCGGGCACTCCAGGACCCGCAGATTCTTCTTGGCCGCGAAACGCTCGAGGGCGCCGCCGTCGAGCTCCGGCGCCAGGATCACCTCGACGAACAGGTCGGCCAGGGCGGTGGCGAAAGCCGCGTCCACCGGCCGGTTGACCGCGATGATCGAGCCGAAGGCCGAGACCGGATCGGTCGCGAACGCCCGCCGGTAG
>DATAHG010000096.1:0-5886 GCA_036263295.1 Thermoanaerobaculia bacterium
GAGGCGCTGCGCCAGCTCCCCTTCGCGGGGGGCTCGATGGGCCCGAAAGTCGAGGCCGCCGCCGAGTTCGCCAGCCAGACCGGCAAGACCGCCGTCATCGGCGCCCTCACCGAGGTCGTCCGCATGACGAACGGCGAGTCCGGCACGCTGGTCTCCGGGGAGGTGGAGGGGGTGGAGCTTTACCCCTCCGCAAACGCCACCACCTGATCGAAAGCCTGCCTGAAGTAAAGCTCGTAGCTGTCCTTCTCCACATACCCGAGGTGCGGGGTGCAGACCGCGTTGTCCAGCCGGAGCAGCGGGTGCGCGGCGCCGAGGACCGGCTCCTCCTCGTAGACGTCCACGGCGGCAAAGCCGGGGCGGCCCCGGCGCAGGGCCGCTTCCAGGGCGCCGGTCTCGATCAGCTCGGCCCGGCTGGTGTTGACCAGCAGCGACTCCGGCTTCATGCGGGCCAGGTCTTCCGCCTTCACGATACCGCGGGTCTCTGGGTCCAGCTTGAGATGGAGTGACAGGACGTCGGACTGCTCGAAGAGGGCCTCCCGGCTGGGAGCCGTCCCGTATCCGTCCGCATGGGACCGGGTGAGGGAGCCCTCGCGGCCCCAGACCAGCACGGTCATTTGAAAAGCCCGCCCGTAGCCCGCGACCAGGCTGCCGATCTTTCCGTATCCCCAGATCCCGAGCGTCCGCCCCCGCAGCCCCGTTCCGAAAGTGCTCTGCCAGAAACCGGCGCGCAGCCGCGCGACCTCTTGCGGGATGCGTCGCAAGGCGGCGAGCACGAGAGCCCACGTCAGCTCGGCCGGAGCGTAGGGAGACCCGGTCCCGGCCGTCACCACGACCCCGCGCCTTTCGCAGGCGGCGAGATCGATGTGAGAGGTCCCTTTTCCCGTCTGACTGATCAGTTTTAAACGCGGCAGCCGGGCCAGCAGCTCCGCGGTGATCCGCGTGCGCTCGCGGATCAACACCAGGGCGTCGGCGTCGCGGAACCGCTCGGCGAGCGCGTCGACATTCTTGACCGTGTCGGTGAAGACCGTGACGTCGTGGCCGGCGAGCTTCGCGAAACAGTCGAGGCCGCGCACGGCGTTTTGATAATCGTCGGGAATGACAATATTCATGTTTTTTTACCGGGCGGCGCCACCCACCGGGGCGCCGTTGCCGGGGCGATCTTATGACAACGCGCGGCACCAGGTGAGAAATTTTCCCCCGCCTGCCAGACTCAAGCAGTTAGAAGATTGAGGAAGTGAACCATGGGCGAGGGCGCCAATGATGGCGTCGCCGTGACCCGTGGCTCAGGAGAAAGAAAGATGAACCGTCAGAATGTAAAACGTTACATCGCCGTCACCGTTCTTTTCGCAACTCTGATCGTGACCTCCGCTCCGGCGTATGCCGGAGGGAGCGGCACGGTCCCCCCGGTGCGGCAGGTGGCGCCCACTTTCTGGGAGCTGCTGCTCTCCTACTACGGCGTGCATCTCGAAGGAGCGGTCCGGGCCAAGCGGGGGGCGGGTATCGATCCGAACGGCAGCCTGACCCAGCCGGCCCCGTCCGATCCGGCCGAGCCGATCGATCTCACGTTCAACCGCCGGGGCGCCGGCATCGACCCGAACGGCTGAGCGTTCGAGCCTGAAGATCTCATGAATGCCGTCCTGGTGTTCTGAATGTGGAGTAGGGACCCCGCGATGAAGCCCTGAGGGTACGCAGACATCCGCCACCCGGCGGTCTGCGGTCCCTCGGGGTACGAAAACTGTCCCCCTTTGTTCTAGCTTATGAGACAATACGGCACCCGAGGGAGAGAGACGTGAACGAGACCAGCCCCGACGAGCTGCCTTCACTGCTGTACTCCGAGCTGCCGACCCATCGCGCGGGTTGGGTGATCGCCCATCTCCTCGGATTGTGCGACCGCTGCCTCTTCCCCGGCCTGACCGTTTCGCCCCCCGATGTCGCCTTCCTCTCCTTCTTGCGGCGGTCGCCGCCGACCCCGGAGGAGGACTCCGCCTACGAAGCCGCGATCGACCGCGCCTTCGACGTGTTCCAGAAGCACGCGGAGGGCCTGCGGCGGCAGCGGTCCGACACCCGGAAAGCCCTGCTCATCCTGGAGGAGGGGGGGCTGGAGGCGGTGGCGCGAGTGCCGCGGAAGATCCAGGGGCTCGCCCTGTTCGAGGCGCTCCTGGCGCGGAGCTGGGCGCTCCGGCACGAGGACCCCGGCCAGATGATCCAGTACGCCTGGATGGCGACCAAGGTGGCCCGCAATCTCAGTGTGCGCCGCTACGGGGTGCAGAAAGTGGCGGACTTCGAATGCCTCGCCTGGGCCGAGCTCGGGAACGCCGATCGCGTCGCCGACAAGCTCGATCTGGCGGAGAGGGCCTTCGCCCAGGCCGTGCGGCTCTATGAGCTGGGCACCGGCGACAAGCTGCTGGGCATCCATCTGGTCGATCTGCAGGCCTCCCTGGCGGCGGACCGCCGGCAGTTCGGCCTGGCCTGCCAGGCGCTCTCCCTGGTCCACGAATTCCATCGCAACCACGGCGACGCCCACTTCTCGGGCCGGGCGCTGATCAGCAAAGGCCTTTACACCGGCTATGCCGGTGAGCCCGAGGAGGCGATCCGCCTGTTGCAGGAGGGGCTCTCGCTGCTGGAGGAGAACCGCGAGCCGGGGCTGGAGTTCGCCGCCGTCCACAACCAGCTCATGTTCCTGATCGACTGCGGCCGATTCCTGCAGGCCCGCAAGCTCCTGTTCCTGAACCGCGGCCGCCTCGACCAGGCGGGCGGCCGGCTCAACGAGATCCGCGTCGCCTGGATCGAGGGGCGGATCGCCGCCGGCCTGGGCGACCTGGCCGGAGCCGAGCGGATGCTGGAGGAGGTGCGGGACGGGTTCGACGCGGCCGGCCGGGGTTACGACGCCGCCCTGGCGACGCTGGACCAGGTCTCGGTGCTGCTGGCGCAAGGCCGGGCGCAGGAATCGGAGGTCTGGGTGCGGGAGGCGGCGCGGACCTTCGCCGCCCTGCGCATCGAGCGCGAGGCGCTGGGGGCGATCCTGATGTTACGGAAGGCTTTTGAAATGAAAATGGCGACGGTCGCCCTGGTGGACGACGTCACCGCGTTCCTGCGCCGCAGCGAGCACGATCCGGCGGCGCGTTTCGAGCCGCAAACCCACCTCGACTGAAAACGTTTCTGCTCCGCGGCGGGCCGCGACTAGGCGCGCTGTCCGCCGAGCTCACCGAAAAGCTTGCGCAAGGTGCGCAGCATCAGCTTTTCGAGCTCTTCCTCGCTCGGCTGGGCGGGCTGGGGAGCCGGAGGCGGGGGAGGCGCCGCGAGGCGGAAGCTCCCCGTCACCTCGCGCAGGCGGGTGGCCGCCTCGGTGGCGGGCTCCTTCGGATGCGGGTAGGCGAAATGAAGGATTTCTTCCGGCTCGAGGCCGATCGCCCTGGCGATGTCCACGATGTGCTCGAAACGTAGCTCGATCACCCCGGAAAAGAGCCGGCTGAGATAACTGGAGCTCAACCCCAGCTTCCGCTCGACATCTCGGTTTGTGTAGCCGAGGACGCGCATGGCGGTCTTCAGCACGCTGAGCATGTGTTGCGTCTCAGGTTTCATTAGAGCGGGAATTCTACTCGAAAGGCAGACGAAGCGCAAGCAAAGCGTTCCTGGCGAGGATATTACCGAGCCCCTGCGAACCCGCCGATTCGTGATCGGTCAGACCGTCAGGGCGGCGGGCCGGAGCGCGGCTGGCGGAACAGCCGGAGCACGGCGAGGGCGAGGATCTGAGCGGGCGGCAGGAGCGCGAAATGGGCCAGGGTCTCGGGGCTGAACGCCAGCGGCTGCGCGAAGGCCAGGCGGACCGCGGCCCAGCCGGCGACCTGGATCAGGGTGAGGAGCAGCCAGAGGGCGAGCCAGCGCATGGCTCCGCGATTTTACTGGAGAGAGGGGCCGGCCGGGATAGGATGGGACCCTGCCGACAGGAGGGCAACGATGGCCACAACCGGAGAAACCGAGATCGACGACGCGAAGACGTGGGAGCTGCTGGGCCTCCTTTTCAAGCCTCACCCCTGGCACGGCGTGCCGGTCGGCGACCGCGCTCCCGAGATCGTGACGTCCTTCATCGAGATCGTGCCGACCGACACGGTCAAATACGAGATCGACAAGCCGAGCGGCCATCTCAAGGTGGACCGGCCGCAGCAGTTCTCGAACGTCTGCCCGACGCTCTACGGCTTCATCCCGCAGACCTATTGTGGCGACCGGGTAGCGGAGCTGTCGCGGTCGAAGACCGCGCGCGGCACGGTCCGCGGCGACGGCGATCCGCTCGACATCTGCATCCTTTCGGAAAAATCGTTCTCGCATGGCGACATCCTGCTGCGCGCCTGCCCGATCGGCGGCCTGCGCCTGATCGATCACGACGAAGCCGACGACAAGATCATCGCGGTCCTGGTGGGGGATGTGGCCTTCGGGCATTACCGGGAGATCGGCGACTTGCCGGCGGCGCAGATCGATCGGCTCCGGCACTACTTCCTGACCTACAAGCGGCCGCCGGGAGAGGACGATCAGGAGGTGGAGATCACCCACGTCTATGGGCGCAACGAGGCCTACGAGGTGATCGAGCGCAGCCGCGAGGACTACCAGGCGCGCTTTCCTGAGATTCGCGAAAGGTTCTTGCGGGCGTTGCGAAGGGAGTGAGGGGAAGGGAGTGAGGGGCGCCCTTCGAGGGCGCCCCCTGGAACCCGCTTACTTCTGTGCGACGTTCGAGGTCGGGTTGCCGTCCGGCGAGTTGCCGTTCACGTTGTTGTTGGTGTACGACACGATCTGGCCGAGGCTGGCGATGACGAGGCCATCGGCATTGTTGTTTGCGATCGTATTGTCGGAGATCCGGATGAGGGCACCGCCGCCTTCCGACCGGACGCCGCTGCCGTTCAGGCTGACCAGCGAGCTGTCGAGGTTGATCTGCACCAGCGAGCCGTTGGAGAACGCGATGACCCCCTGGTTCGTGTTGCCGGTGAAGACGCTCCCCTTGATGGAGACCTTGGAGACCGCTTCCGCACGGAGCCCGAACAAGCTGCGCTCGACCCGGGTGTTGTTGATGGTGGCGGTGGCCGAGCCGGCGGCTCCCGGCTTGACGAAGATACCGCCGCCGTTGACCGCGCCGTTGTTGTTCGTGATGACCGTGTTGTTCACGAACAGCTGACTGCCGCCGGTGGGCTCGAAGTCGATCCCCTTCTGCGTGAAGCGGTCGATCGCGCAGTTCTCGACGAAGAGCGCCAGGCCGGCCACGAAGCGGATGCCGTTGATCCCGGTGCCGGCTCCGTCGATCAGCAGGTTGCGCAGGACGACCGCGTCGCCGACGCCGGCGTTGACGACGATGCCGTTGGTGCCGGCCGCGAGGATGCTGGCCAGGGTGCCGTCACCCTCGATCGTGATCGCCTTGGTGATCGTCACGGCTCCGAAGCCGCCCGGATCGAGGACGCTGATCACGCCGCCGGCCGCGGTCTTCGAGATCGCGCCCGCGAAGGTCTTGCAGGGCGCGGTGCGGCTGCACGGGTTGGCGTCGTTGCCGACGCCGGACACCCAGGTGCGCGTCTGGGCCGAGGCGAGCGAGGAGACGCCGAGCAGGGCGCACAGAGCAAAAATCGTCGCGAAACACCGATTCTTTCTGATCATGGATATTTCCTCCGAATCTCTTCCGATTGAGGACGTCAGGCTGCCACGCTGATCCAAAGAGGCGTTCGGCGGGCCAGAATGTTTCAGGCAACCTTCGAACGGACAACCGAAATCCGGGGACTTACGTAGAGCAGAGGAGAGAGCCGCCGGCGAAGAGCCGGCTCTGCAACGGGATCGTCACCGCCGGAACGTGCACAAAGGGGATTCAGGCATTAGGATATGCGCGGGAGGGTATGGGGATGAGCCTCG
>DATAHG010000097.1:0-3057 GCA_036263295.1 Thermoanaerobaculia bacterium
CGCCGGGCCGGAAGAGGTGGCCTTTTCAACTTCGCCGATCGCCCGGCGCAGGACGGCCACCGCCGCCGCGCTCTCGACCAGCATGCGCGACACCAGGAGCAGCGCGCAGGCGGTCAGAACGAGCGCCGCCGCCCATGCCTGATCCCCTGCCGCCGCGGCGGCCAGCAAGCCCAGGAAGAGCGCGGCGATGGCGGCGCCCTGCGAGAGCCGGGGCCAGAGCCGGAAGCGCAGGAGCTGGCGCCCCGCGCCGTGCTCCTCGGTGGCCATGCAGAGCCGGGCGGAGCCCAGAGTACCGCCGCGCGCTTCGAGGTCCCAGGCATCGAAGTCGCCACCCGCGGCCACCACCGCACCGCTGCCGGCGACCCTCTCGCGGATCCGGGTGAGCCAGGCTTCCGGCGCCTGCCAGGTCTCGCTCCAGAGCGTCGCCGAGCCGGGCAGCACGATCGCCAGCTCCGGCCCTCGCCGGCGCCAGGGTGTCAGGCCATGGCGCAGGCGGCCCGACAGCCGGGCCAGCGGCTGGACGAGGTGCAGGAATGCCGTAAGCAGGAACCGGCTCCCCCGCTCGCGCCAGCCGGCATGGCCACCCGGCCATCGAGCCCGGGAAGCGCTCGACAGCGCCTGTCCGATCGAGACGCCGGCCGCCACCCCGAGCAGCGCCAGGCAACCCAGGAGCGGGGGCCAGATCAGCCCCAGCAGGGAGAACCCCGCGAGCGCCAGGATGACGCCGTACCACTCGGGCATCAGCGGCAGCGAGGCGAGCAGCCCGGGAGCGGGCTGATAAATCGATTGGAACGGCGCGCTGCCGAAGGGGCCTTGATAGACCCGCCCGCGCCAGGCGCTCAGCGCGCGGGCGATGCCGTTGCCGTACATCCTCCCCTGCCAGGTCAGATGACCCAGGGAGTTGTATTTCTCCGGCCATTTCTGCTCGAGCAGGGCCTCGGCCCGGCCATAGCCCTGCTGCTGCTTCCAATAGGCCCGCAGCGAGCCGCGCCGGTGATGCCAGACCATCGCGGAGTGACTGAAGCCGAGAGTCCAGCCGCGCTCTTGGAGACGCCAGCAGACATCGACGTCATCGCCCGCCGTGCGAAAACGCGGATCGAAACCGTTGATCGCTTCGAGACATCGGCGGCGCACCGCCATATTGCACCCCGGCACGTGCTCGGCCAACCGGTCGGCCAGCAGCACATGTACCGGGCCGCCGGGCGCGTGAGCCACGCAATCGGCGATCAGGCCGTCGCCACCCGGCGGGATGTTGGGTCCGCCGATCGCCGCATGGTCGGTGGTCAGGAAACCCCAGGCCAGATAGATCAACCAGTGCGGGTCCGGCGGCGCATCGTCGTCCGTATAGGCGACGATCTCTCCGGTCGCCGCCCGCATGCCGGTGTTGCGGGCGGCGCTCAATCCCCGGTTCTCCGTCGAAATCACCCGGAAGCCAAAACCGGCGGCAATATCGGCGCTGCCGTCGGTCGAGCCATCGTCGACCACGATGACCTCGAAATCCGGATATTCAAGCCGCGACAGCGCTTCGCAACAACCGCGGATCGTCCGCTCTCCATTGAAAGTACAGACCACCACCGAGATCCGCGGCCACTCGGCGCCGGCCGGCAAGGGCGGCAGCGGGGTCTCGGCAAACGCGAGGCGGACGGTCTCCAGGGCTGGTTTGGGGAGCCGCGCGCGGTCGGTCAGCCCGAAGTCCCAATCCATGACCTCGAACCCGCCGCGATGCCACTCGTCAGTCCACGCGAACGCGAACGCGCCGGCACAGCCCTCCGCGAAGGCCGTGCGGATCTGCCAGTCGAGTGCCGCCGCCTGCGCCGCGAGCCCGTTGCGCCGGCTGTCGAGGCCGATCTCGGCCATGACCAGCGGCCGGTCTCCGGCGAGGACCTGAAGACGCGCGATATAGGACTCCAGCGCCGCCGGGGATTCGAGGTAGACGTTGAAGCAGACGAAATCGAGGAAAGGCAGATCCAGGTATTCGGTCGAGGGATAGTTGACGTAGGTGACAAGGCCGCCCGGATCCTCGCTCTTCGCCGCCCGGTAGAGCCGCCGCAGGAACCGCTCGATCCGCCCGCGGCCGTACCACCGCACGATCGAGCTCGGGATCTCATTGCCGATCGAATAACAGAGCACGGCGGGATGGCAGGCGCACGATCGCACTCCCGCGCGCACCCGCGCCTCGATCGACGCGGCGACCGCCTCGCTTTCCAGGAAGGCGACGTGCTGCTCCCACGGGAGCCCGACCATCACGCGCAGGCCATGCCGCAGGGCGAGATTGAGCAGCCACCCGGGCGGAATGGTATAGAGCCGCACCGCGTTGAGGCCCTGCGCGGCCATCGCCGCGAAGTCGCTCTCCACCACGGCCGGGTCGTAGATCTCGGCGCCGTCCGTTCCGGTCTGGAAGGTGCCATAGGTTACACCGCGGACAAAGAGCTTCTCATCGCCGAGCCAGAGGAACTTGCCGTCGGCGCGGGGCCGGGCCTGCGACACGTCCCCAGAGAAAAAGGCACCTGACATACAGCCTCCCCAGCGCTACGACTACACCATTTCCCATCCGTTTTATCGGAGAGAAGCTCGGGCCTTTCTGTCAACCCAGCCCGGGTATCCGGCACTCGCCTGCTGACATCGAGAATAGATTGTCACTATCAAGGAGTCGTCGTCAAGATGAGCGAATCTTCGAAGATCCTCAAGGCAAACCGAGGGATCTTCAACTTTTCGTCAAGACTGCGGCGGATCCGGAGCCCCTCAGGACCGGGCCGGAGAGGCTCCCAGCGGGGTTCTCGCGGGCTACCCTAGCCGCACCAGAGCTGGCAGTGGTCGTCGTAGCAACAGGTCGTGTAGGCGTCCACCTCGAAACACATGTCGCGCACGCAGGCAGCCGCCGGCTTGGCGGTGGACACGAGAGCGGTTCCGGTAAGGAGAACGGCGAGCAGCAGCAGTCGGGACTTCTTCGTCATGGGACGCTCCTTTCGTAATGAGGACCGGTCCTCATCAATCCAGGTGCGCGGGAGAAGGCCCCTGGAGCCAGGGCACGCCGCCTGGTGCCCGGCCTGAGGCCAG
>DATAHG010000098.1:0-8221 GCA_036263295.1 Thermoanaerobaculia bacterium
CGCCAAGTCCCGCCTGATCGCCCCGATCGACGGCGTGGTGATCGCCCGCCCGGTGGACGCCGGGGAGCATCTGGAGGCCGGCGATCCGGTCCTCACCCTGGCGAACCTCGGCCGCACCCGCATCGAGGCCGAGGTGGACGAGTTTGACGCCGGCCGAGTGGCCCTGGGCTCGGCAGTCGAGGTGACGGCCGAGGGCTACGACGGAAAGGCCTGGAAGGCCACGGTCGAGGAGATCCCGGACGCCGTGGTCGCCCGCCGGCTCAAGCCGCAGGACCCCGGACGGCCGTCGGATACCCGCGTCCTCCTGGTCAAGGTGGCCCTGGCCGAACCGACCCCGCTCAAGCTCGGTCAGCGGGTGGAGGTGACGATCGCGCGGTAGGAGGCGAGAGGAGGGAGGGGACGGCTCAGCGGCGGCTTTCGAGGAACCGCCGCAGGGCGCGGTAGATCACGGTGGCGTCCGCGTTCGGGACGCCGTCCTCTCCGGCGGTGAAGGCGATCCCGATGATGTCGTCCTCGCGCCAGATGATGGTGCCCTCGATGGTCAGGATCCCCGGCTCCGCCGCCGTCCCGAGAGAGAACCGCACCGGCAGACCGCGGGTCCAGGTGGACGGCACCCGGGAGAGACCCACGCCCCCGAGCGACAGGTTCTCCAGCACCACCGGCAGGCGGGTGCCGTCCTGCAGGTCCGCCACGGCCTCCACCCCCAGGCGGATGCGCACGTCGCGCTGGCCGGCGAGGGCCAGCAGGGCCGAGACGTTGAGGCCGTGCCGGCGCACCACCTCGGCGCGGAACTTGAGCTCCAGGCTCGGGTTCGAGGCGAGCAGGTCGAGCAGGTCGTTGCGCTCGATCCGCAGAAGGGTCGAAGGGAGCGAGGTCCGCGCCGAGGCGAAGCGGCGGGCCTTGTCGTTCAGCAGCCCCATCTCCCCGAAGAATCCACCGGCTTCGAGCCGGGCGAGCACCTGCAGCGGCTTGCCGGTCGCCTCGCGGAAGACTGTGACCAGGCCGTCCTCCACCAGATAGAAGGCATCGACCGGGTCGCCCTCCCGGAAGATGACCCGCTTGGCCGGGACGCGCTCCTGCCGGGCGCAGGACTCCACGCGGACGAGCTGTGACTCGTCCAGGTCGGAGAAGAGGCTCACGTTTCGCAGAAATTCTCTCAGCACGCGAAGCTCCGTTCCGGCGACCTCCCGCTCGGGAGCACGCCCAGGGCGCCCTTCATGGTCGTATGACGGGGCTATTGTCTGTCGTCTCACCCGAAATCGGCAAGCCCCCACCGAAACCATGCCAATCTGGCAGATCTTGGGCGGATCGGCCGTCCACCGGATCCGGCCAACTCCATGGGATTGTGGCACTTGGGATGCGAAGCCATCGCCGCCGGATCGTCTGGCGCCATGCTGGCGCCAGAGAAGGCGCGTTTTTGGCCTGCCGCGCACTCTTACTAGGTATGGAGGAGCTCCGGTCCCGAGCAGTCCGTTGAAACCAGTCCCGAAACGTGTCGAGCCCACCCCACAAATCTTCGGCGTGATCTCTTCAGCAGGTCGAAGAAGAGGGGGCTCATGCGTCGCGGGCAGGACTTCTCCTGCGTCCCTGGCGTTGGCCTGGACGCGCAGTGACTTTCTGAAGTCACAACCAGGATGGCTTCTACCAAGCTTTCCTCCGCTCCGCCGTCTCCCCCCTCATGGGGAGGGGGAAGCCCGGCAGCGCGGAGTCTGGTAGGCCACCTGTTTCATTTCCTCATTGGAGGATTTTGGTGATGCGCAAGATTTCTCTTCCCCTTCTGATGCTGCTTGTGCTGACCTCGATCTCGTTCGGGTCGGCTCAGGCGGTCCCCCCGGGCGGCTGGCCGTCGGTCAGCCAGCAGCTCGCCAATGGCCATGTCAACAACGGCAGCGCCCTGGAAGCCCTGATCCGCCGCAACCAGGACTTCAGCCTGCTGCGCGACGATGAGGCTTTCGACAGCATCCGCGTGCCGCTCTGGCTGCGGGTCGCCTGGCGCAAGGCCCACCCGGAAGGCAAGTACGAGGCCACCGATCCGACCGGCGGCTACCCGTTCGTCCTCAAAGAGGTCTATGAGTGGATGACCACCCACCAGGACTTCCAGATCGGCGTGGCGACCGGCAATTCCGAGGCGGACGACGACTTCGAATCCGCCTTCGAGGCGGCGACGGTCGGCACCAATGTGCGGCTCTCCGGCTCGGCGACGAACCCCCGCAGCGAGTCCGACATCCGCGTCAATCCCTTTGACCCGACCAAGATCATCGCCGCCTCCAACAACATCGGCGGCACCGGCCAGCAGGCCCAGTTCCGTTCGACCGACGGCGGCGCGACCTGGAGCACGAGCTTCCTGCCGTTGCAGACGGGTGACGCGTTCCACTCCGACCCGACGGTCGACTGGACCTCCAACGGCACCGCCTGGTCCACCACGCTCGGCATCAACAGCTCGGGCACGCAGCTCAAGCTGCAGGCCTACAAGTCGGTCGACAACGGCGCGACCTGGACCTTCGACGGCACCGTCTCGGGCACCCAGACCAACACCGACAAGCAGATGATGTGGATCGACCACAACGCGACCTCGGCCTTCAAGGACAACATCTATCTTTGCTGGCACAACGGCGCGCCGCAGTTCGTCAACCGCCGCACCTCGACCGGCTGGGGCACGCCGATCCAGATCAGCGGCACCGAGACCACCGGCACGGCGATCGGCTGCGACGTAAAGACCAATGGCAGCGGCGACGTCTTCGTGTTCTGGCCGGCCACCGGCAACCGCCGGATGCTGGTTTCCAAGTCGACCAACGGCGGCGTCAGCTTCGGCACGCCGGTCATCATCACCACCACCTTCGACAGCTTCGACATCGGCATCCCGTCGTTCAACAGCCGGCGCCTGCTGATCTACGTCACGGGCGGCGCCTACCGCAACGGCACCGTCAACGACGTCTATGCCACCTGGGCCGACCTCACCGGCGCCACCGGCTGCACCTCGGCGACCAACGAGCCGGGATCCAATGCGGCCTCGACCTGCAAGGTCCGCATCAAGTTCTCGCGCTCGACCGACGGCGGCGCCACCTGGTCTTCCCCGATCATGATCAACAACCAGGCCGGGCTGAACGACCAGTTCAACCAGGCCATGGTGATCGACGAGGCGACCGGCCGTATCGCCATCACCTACTACGACACGGTGGCCGACTCGACCCGCAAGAAGGTCCACGTCTACTACCAGACCTCGAACGACCGGGGCGTGACCTGGAGCACCCCGCTGCAGGTGACCACGGCCCAGACCGACGAGACGATCTCCGGCTCCGACTCGGGCAACCAGTTCGGTGACTACAACTCGCTGCACGGCCTCAACGGCGTCTACTTCCCGTCGTTCACCGACCGCCGCAGCGGCGGCAAGGAAGAGATCTGGTCGGCCTCGATCAACGAGAGCGGCGTGGTCTGCACGCCCCCGGCGGCTCCCACCGGTCTGACGGTGACCGGCGGCGCCAACCAGACGTCGCTGTCCTGGGGCGCGGTCTCCGGCGCGACCTCCTACCGGGTCTACCGCGCCACGACCTCGGGTGGCCCGTACACCCTGGTCGGCAGCCCGACCGGCACCAGCTTCACGGATACCGGCCTGGCCTGCAACACGCCCTACTTCTATGTCGTGACGGCGTTCTCGAGCTGCGAGTCCGGCAACTCGCTGCAGGCTTCGGCGACCACCAGCGCCTGCCCGGCCTGCACCGTGACCACCCGCTACAGCAACGGCTTCGAGACCGGCACCACCCTCTCCGACTGGACCACCGGCACCTTCGTCTCGGGTGGCGTCACCACCGACTGGCGCGGTATCCAGACCTGCACCGCCCGCACCGGCAGCAAGATCTTCCGGTTCGGCGGCAACAACTGCACGAGCGACTACGGCAGCAACCGCTTCGCCTTCGCCCAGCCGGGCGGCGCGGCCGGTATCGCCATCCCCGCCGGCTCCTCCACCACCCGGCTCTCCTTCTGGCACCGCCGGGCCTTCGAGGCCAACTTCGACGGCGGCCTCGTGGCCGTGTCGATCAACGGCTCCAACTACTTCTTCGTGCCGGCCACGGCGATCCTCTCCGGCGCGACCTACAACGGCACGGCGGGCGGTACCTGCCAGCCGACGGGAGCCGCCGGTGTCTCGCTCTTCACCGGCAGCCAGACCACCTTCGTCAACACCGTGGTCGACCTCGACGCGGTCTGCAACGCCGCCACGGGTCTGACCACCGGCTGCGCCGGCCAGTCGGTCCGCATCGCCTTCACCGCGGTCAGCGACTGCTCGGTGACCGGTGACGGCTGGTTCCTCGACGACGTGACCGTCACGGCCTGCACCCCGTAGTCAGGCTCCCTTCAGATCGGCGGTGGGCTCCGGCCCGCCGCCGGCTGATTCGGCCCGCGAGGCAGATCTGCCGCGCGGGCCTTTTTCTTTTTGGGACGTATTCAGGGGTTTCGATTTTTGCCGCGCTCTGGCATGATTGGGGCTCCTTAGAACCCGGCTATCTGTTTTGCCGTCTTGATGGAGGGCTTCATGGCCTCGAGACCTTTCCGGTCCCTGTTCGGTACGCTCGCCGCTCTCGCCCTGACCGCCGCCCTGCCGGCCGCCGCCCAGCAGCCCGGCGTCGGCTACGATCCCCAGGCCCGAGGGTTCCGCAGCACGAGCTACCAGCTCGATACCCTGACCAGCCCCTATCTGCATCACGCCTCCGATTTCACCGCCCGCCCGGACCTCGTGGGGAAGAGCCCCAATCCGTACCACCTCGAGCTCGGCGACCCCGCCGTGCGTGGCGCCTTCGAGAGCCGCTACGGGGCGTTCACGGCGGGCTCGCGCTTCAAGCGCTGGATCGGCCCGGGCAACGAGGTGAAGTTCCTGGTCAGGGAGGCGCTCCAGTGGTACTTCACCACCTACCCCGAGCGGCTCGGCGGCGACACCCGGGGCCACAACGGCGAGCCCACCGAGGTGGAGATCACCGACGTTCAGGCCTTCGGAGACCGGGAGATCTGGGAGCGGTACTTCACGGAAGTGCTGCCGGGCTTCTCGCCGGAGCGGCGGGTGACGATCTGCGACCCCTCCAAGCCGGCCGGCGACGGCCAGGAGACGGATCCCTTCTGGGGGCTCCAGTACTACTTCCACAACCGGGCCCAGGCGCCGCTGGCGGTCTCGCCGCCGCTGCCGCCGGGTTTGGCTTGCCAGGGGCAGTAGAAAACCTTTACCCACCAAAAACTCGCCCCGGAGGGGCGAAATCCCGGTAGGCCGGGGTTTCAACCCCGGCCGGGGCGCGCCGCCGCACCGTTCGGGCGCGATCAATCGCGCCCCTACAACCTTGCACAACCTTTCGGAGCAGTCGTAGGGGCGTGATTCATCACGCCCCACCGTTACGCTGCTCGCCTACCCTTCCTTCTTGATCACACCCAGGGCCAGCGCGTTGAGCTGGGCTTCGTCGACCTCCGACGGGGCGTCGGTCATCAGGTCGCTCGCCGAGGCGGTCTTCGGAAAGGCGATCACGTCGCGGATCGACGGCGCTCCGGCCAGCAGCATGGTCATGCGGTCCAGCCCCAGGGCGATGCCGCCGTGCGGCGGCGCGCCGTAGCGCAGGGCCTCCAGGAAGAAGCCGAAGCGGGACTGCGCCTCCTCCGGCCCGATGCCCAGCAGGCGGAAGACCCGGCTCTGCAGCTCGGAATCGTGCATGCGGATCGAGCCGCCGCCGAGCTCCAGGCCGTCCAGCACCACGTCGTAGGCGCGCGCCCGCACCGACCCGGGATCGCTCTCCATCTTGTCGAGATCGCGCGGGTCCGGGCTGGTGAAGGGGTGGTGCGTGGAGTACCAGCGACCGTCCTCCTGATTCCATTCGACGAGCGGGAAGTCCGTCACCCACAGGAAGGCGTGCTTCCCTTCCGGGATCAGCTTGTAATGGCGCGCGAGCTCCTGGCGCAGCCCTCCCAAGGCGGCCGACGCCACCGGCGCGGGCGCCGCGACCAGCAGGGCGAGGCCCCCCTCCTCCAGGCCCAGCGCCGCGGCCGCGCTCTCCAGCTCGGCCGGGGTCAGCGCGTTCTTGACCTGGAAAGTGATCTCGCCGCCCTTGCGGCGCAGGGTGAGGACGCCCGCGGCGCCGTGCCGCCGCGCCATCTCGGCCCAGGCGTCCGCCTCCTTGCGGCTCGCCTCGGCCGCGCCCGGCACCGTGAAGCCCCGCACCACTCCCCCGCCGGCCACGGTCTCCTTGAAGCCCCGGAAGCCGCTCTCCCCCAGAAGTTGGGAGAGATCGACGATCGGCAGGTCGTAGCGCAGGTCGGGCCGGTCGCTGCCATAGCGCGCCATGGCCTCGGCATAGGTGAGGCGCGGGAACTTCGCGGGCGGCGTGATGCCGCCGAGCGGGAAGACCCGGGCGAACAGCGATTCGATCAGCTCATAGATGTCCTCCTCCGTGGGGAAGGACATCTCGACGTCCACCTGGGTGAACTCGGGCTGGCGGTCGGCCCGCAGGTCCTCGTCGCGGAAACAGCGGGCGATCTGGACGTAGCGCTCCATGCCGGCCACCATGAGGAGCTGCTTGAAGAGCTGCGGCGACTGCGGCAGGGCGTAGAAGCTGCCGCGGTGGACCCGCGACGGCACCAGGTAGTCGCGCGCGCCCTCCGGCGTCGAGCGCGTGAGGATCGGCGTCTCGACGTCGATGAACCCGTGCTCGTTGAAGAAGTTGCGGACCTCGATCGTCACCTGGTGGCGCAGGATCATGTTCTTCTGGAGCTCGGGCCGCCGCAGGTCGAGATAGCGGTAGCGCAGCCGGATCTCCTCCGCCGTCTCGGTCTTGCCGTCGAGCGCGAACGGCGGCGGCTCCGAACGCGACAGCACCGCGGCGCGCTCCGCCACCACCTCGATCGCGCCGGTCGGCAGGTCCGGGTTGACGTTCTCCGCCGCCCGGGCGACCACCTCCCCCTCGATCTCCACCACCCACTCGTTGCGGGCCGGCGCCAGCGCCTCCGCCACGTCCTGATGGTCCTCGGGATGGACGACGACCTGGACGATGCCGCTGCGGTCTCGCAGGCTGAAGAAGACCAGCCCGCCGTGATCGCGGCGGCGCTGCACCCATGCCTGAAGCAAGACCTTGCTGCCGATGTCTCCAGTCGTGATCGTTCCCGCGCCGCGCCGTTTCATGCCGTCTCCTCGGTCGTTCCACCTGTCACGTTTTTCAAGACCTCGGACCGCGGCGCCCGCCGCTGCTCGCCCGAAGCCAGATTCTTGAGCGTCACCTCGCCGGCCGCCTGCTCGTCGTCTCCGATCAGGATGACGAGCCGCGCACCCAGCCGGTCGGCCCGTTTGAGCGCCGCCTTTGCGGAGCGCGAGGCGAGCTCGGCGATCGCCGGGACCCCCGCCGCCCGCAGCTCCTCGGCCACGGCCAGCGCCTCCGCGAAATCCACCCCGCCGAGCGCCGCCACGAAGACCGGCGGCCGCGGCAGGACGTTCTGGCGGAACGCCTCCGGCAGGATGTCGATCAGGCGGTCCTCGCCGATCGCGAAGCCGATGCCGGGCACCTCCGGACCGCCGAGGTCCGAGATCAGCCGGTCGTAGCGCCCACCGCCGACCACCGCGTCCTGCGCGCCGAGCCCCGACGCGACGATCTCGAAGACCGTCCGCGTGTAATAGTCGAGCCCGCGCACCAGGCGGCTGTCCACCCGGTGCGGCACGCCGAAACGCCGGAGGATCGCCAGCACCGTCTCGAAATGCTCGCGGCTTTCGGGCGAGAGAAAGTCCACCAGCTCCGGGGCGCCGTTCAGCAATTCGCGCTCGGCCGGGATCTTGGTGTCCAGGATCCGCAGCGGATTGGTTTCCAACCGGCGCCGGCTGTCCTCCCCCAGGTGCTCGGCCTTGGGGGCCAGGAAGGCCCGTAGCGCCTCGCGATAGGCCGACCGCGACGCTTCGTCGCCCACCGTATTGATCAGTACGTTCAGACCCGGAAATCCGAGCTCCGAAAGAAACCGGACCAGCAGCAGGATGACCTCGGCGTCCGATTGCGGACCGGGATCGCCCAACAGCTCGGCGCCGATCTGATAGAACTGGCGGTAACGCCCCTGCTGCGGCCGCTCATAACGGAACTGCGGACCGATATAAAACAATTTGAGCGGCACCGGCAGTTGCTGCATCGAGTGCTCGACATAGGCGCGCGCCACCGCCGCCGTGTTCTCCGGCCGCAGGGTGAGGCTCCGCCCCTTCTTGTCGGGAAAGGTATAC
>DATAHG010000099.1:0-2806 GCA_036263295.1 Thermoanaerobaculia bacterium
CCGAAGCCGAAGCCGGGGAAGGCGCGGGCGGGGTCGAGATAGACCGCCAGGATCGCCCCGAGGTCGCGATGGAGAGTGCAGAGCGCATCCCCCGCCTCGAGCGCGAGACCGGCGGGGATGGTGGTCGCCTCGTTGCCGACCTCGCTGTACCACTTGGAGACCCGGCCGGTGAGCAGCAGGGCCTCGAAGCGGGAGTCGAAGTCCCGGGCGAGCTTCATGAAGGCATAGCGCAGCCTCCGCCGGGCCGGATCGGCGGCGGAAGCGGGATCTGTACGGGGCAGGAAAATGTCTGCGGTGGTCACGGGCCGGAAATTCTATCTCACTTCCGAATACCCTGGATCTCGCGCTCCAGCCGCCGCCGGTGATGGTTCTCGGGGTCCATCTGGAGCAGGATCTTGAGGGCCAGCTCGGCGCGCGGGGCGTCCCCCTGGCCGATGAAGGTCTCGACCTGACGGACCCCCTGCTCGACCGCCTGCTGCTTGCGGTGGATCGTCTCCAGCCGCTCGATCTCGGAGAACATGACGGCCGAGCGCGGGCTGTCCGGCACCGCGGCGCCGAGCTCCTGGGCCACGTCGCGGGCGGTGAACCAGTCGCGCGCCGTGAGGGCCTTCTGGTAGCGCGCCTCGAACGGCGCCGTCCGGCGGCTCAGGTCGGCGTCCCGGCGGGCCGTTTCCAGGCGCTCGCGATAGAAGTCGAGCGTCACCCGGGTGGTCTCGACCAGGGTGAGCTGGGTGTACTCCTGCTCGGCTTCGTCCAGCAGGTCCTTGGAGAGGAGGTACTCCAGGCGGCGGCGCGACTCGTCGGCCTTGCCGGCCTGGCGCCCCTCCTGCTCGGCGTCCTCCACCTCGGCGCGGAAGAGGGCGGTGCGCTCGCCCGCCGGATCGTTGCGGGAGAGCACGTCGAGCTCGCGGCGGGCGGCGCGGAAGTCCCGCCGCGCCAGGGCCTGGCGGCCGTGGGACAGGGCCTCGGCGCCGCGCTTGTCGCGCTCCGTCTCGTCGGCGAGATGGGCGATCCGGCTCTCGAACTCGGCCCGGCCGGGGTGCTCGGGCTGCAGCTCCAGGAGGGTCTCCAGGGCGAGCCGGGCGAGCGGGATCTGCTTGCGGTGCAGGTAGTTCTTGAGGACCTGCTCGGCCTCTCCCACCCGCTTCTGGAAGTCGAGCT
The DNA here is from genome assembly GCA_036263295.1 of Thermoanaerobaculia bacterium. Classification (GTDB taxonomy): domain Bacteria; phylum Acidobacteriota; class Thermoanaerobaculia; order Multivoradales; family UBA5704; genus DATAHG01. Next base: position 1,162 of record DATAHG010000099.1, read on the forward strand.
GGCGCTGCGCCTCGGCCAGCCGCTCCTTGACCGAATCGAGCCCGGCGGTGCGCGGGTTGACCGCCTCGATCCGGGCGATCAGGTCGCGCGCCTCGTCGAGGCGGCCGCCGGCCAGGGCGGACTCGGCTTTCGAGAGGTCGGACTGCGTCTCCTGCACCTTGCGGCCGGCGCGCTCGATCTGGGCCAGCAGCTCGGCGCGCTCCTCGCGGGTCAGCTCGCTCGCGGTGCGGGACACGGGAGACGGCGTCTGGGACCGGGAGCCCCCCGCCGAGCGGCCGGCGATCACCGAAGCGGGGATGGTGATCTCCTGGGTGGCGGCGGCGTTCAGCCGCTGGGTCACCCCTTCGAGGGCGGCGATGAAGCTCGCGGCGTCAGGGAAGCGCTTCTCGCGCTCGCGCTCCAGCCCGCGGCGCACCACCCGGTCGAGGTCGGGCGGCACCTGCACCTCGCGGCTGCGGCCGACCAGGGGGAGGGGGTCCTCCGACAGGCGCTTGAAGATGAAGCCGTGCGGGTTCTCGGCGTCGAACGGCGGCATCGCCACGATCATCTCGTAGAGCACCAGGGCGAACGAGTAGAGGTCGCTGCGCAGGTCGATCGCGTCGCCGCCGCTGACCGTCCCGGCCTGCTCGGGCGAGCAGTAGCGCAACTTGCCCATGAACATGCCGACCTGGGTGACCTCGTAGTTGGCGTCCGGCTCCAGGGTCTTGGCGAGCCCGAGGTCGATGATCTTGACCTGCGGCTGCCCCTTCTTGTCCTGAGTGATCATCAGGTTGTCGGGGGAGATGTCGCGATGGACCACGCCGATCGAGTGGATCGCCTCGAGCCCCTGCAACGCCTGGATGCCGAGCTGGATGGCCACCGGCACCGCGAACGGCCCCTGGTGGCGCAGGCGGTCGCCGATGTCCTGCCCTTCGATGTGCTCCCAGACCATGTAGAAGCTGCCGTCCTCCAGCGAGGCGAAGTCGTAGAGGATGGCGACGTTCGAGTGCTTGATCTGGGTGGCGAGGCGGGCCTCGCGCATGAAGCGCTTCTGGGCCGAGGAGTCGGCGGCGAGATCCTGGCGCAGGATCTTGATGACCCGCAGCTCCTGCAGATGGAGGTGGCGGACGAGGTACACCTCGCCCATGCCCCCGCTGCCCAGGCGCTGCACGATCTCGTACTTGCCGTCGAGGACGGTCCCCGGCTCCCGGTTCAAACCTCTACCTCCACACGATGGTCAGATTGTAACCGAGAAGGAAGGGGAGGGGCGGACAGGGCGAACGTGGCTCAAGCGAACCGATTCCTCCAAACCGCACCGCTGGGGCGCAATGAATTGCGCCCCTACGACCTTGCACAACCGGCGTGCAGCAGTCGTAGGGGCGCGATTGATCGCGCCCTGACGGCGCGGTTGCTTCAGACGCCGGCTACTCGCCGATCTTGCTGCCGCAGGAGGGGCAGAACTTGGAGCCCGGCGGAAGCTTCTGGCCGCAGTTGAAGCAGAAGGCCGGCGTGCCGCCCGGAGTGGCCGCCGCCGCGCCAGCGGCCGGGGCCACCGGAGCCGCCGGAGCACCCCCGCCGCCGGCCGGCGCCGGAGCGCCGCCGCCCCCGCCGCTCTGCATGGCCTCGCGCATCATGTTCGGCAGCATGGCGCCGAGACCGATCCCGA
>DATAHG010000100.1:0-5151 GCA_036263295.1 Thermoanaerobaculia bacterium
ACATCAGGATCACAAGAGCTTCAGCGGGGCGGCATGCTACAGTTCTCTTCAGCGAACCGGGAGTGACCGCTTGAAGAGGAAGATCGTGGGCTTCCACCAGGACGAACGGCTCGACTGGGTCGCCGAGTTGGAGTGTGGACACGGCCAGCACGTCCGCCACAACCCTCCCTGGATGAATCGGCCCTGGGTGATCACGCTCGAGGGACGCGAGCGGTACCTGGGAGTCGAGCTGGACTGCAAGCTATGCGACGAGGCCGGGCCTTCGGATTGACCGGGTCGGCACCCCGACGCGGATGAGGTAGTAGAATCCCCTGGGGGGATGGCCATGAGAACGACCGCGGCGCAGAGACCGGTCCATATCGGCAGGGTCGTTTGCAACGCCCTGATCTTCGGCTCGTCAAACTCGCGGAGGAGATCCGTGGACGACAGCTCGATTCTGGAAAACGTGGGGCGCCTCTTCGCTCTGCTCGAGGAGCGGAAGATCGATTATCTTCTGGTCGGCGGGATCGCTCTCCTGCAGTATGTCGAGGGGCGAAACACGGAAGATATCGATCTGATCCTTTCGTCCGCGGCCCTCGGACGGCTTCCGGAAATTCAGATCACCGGACAGGACGATGCCTTCTTTGCCCGCGGTACCTTCGAAGGATTACAAGTCGATCTTCTGTTCACCGGCAATCCCCTGTTTGAAACGGTCGCACGTCGCCATGCGACGATCCGGCCTTTCGTCGAAAGAGAGATCCCTTGCGCTACGGTAGAAGGGATGATTTTGCTGAAGCTCTATGCCCTGCCTTCGCTCTACCGCCAGGGGAATCTGGTCCGCGCCGCGCTTTATGAGACCGATCTGCTGACGCTGATTCACCGCTACAAGCCGGATCTCGAGCCACTCTTCGCGGAGATTGCTCCGCACGTCAGCCCCACCGACCTCACCGCATTGCGCAGGGTCGTCTCCGAGATCCAGGAGCGCATCGCTCGCTTCGGACAGGGATTTTGAGGCACCAAGCAGGGGGCGATTGCAACGCGCGTTGAGGCAAATCTACCCCTCCTCGATCTCGAACTTCGCCGGCCGTGACCAGTGCCGGCGGTAGTACTCCCCGACCTTCTTGAAGAGATTGCCGGCCATCCGGCCGTGGGTCAGGGCGTGCTGGAAGACGATCCAGGCGGAGAGGGCGTCGCGGTGGAGATTCCAGTTCTTCATGATCGCGTAGCACTCGGCCGACAGCTCGGCCGCCCGCGCGGACTCGCCTTTTTTGATCAGCACCTCGGCCAGGTCGATGGTCACCAGCACCACCTCCTGGTGCAGGTTGAGGGCCCGGAACTCTTCCCAGAGCTGACTGTAGATCGTCTCGGCGTCGGTCAGCTCTCCGAGCTGGTGGGAGATCTTCCCTTCCAGCCAGTGCATGCGGAGCTGGGTAAGGTCGTCCTGGAACTGCTGGTATAGGGGGCGGGCCCGTTCGAGGACGGCCAGGGCCTCGCGCGACCGGCCGCTCTCGGCGAGGTAGAGAGAGAGGTCGTGCTGGGCGCAGAGGTCGAGGCGCGGCTCGCGCTCACGGTCGAGGAGGGCGAGCGACTTGCGGATGTGGGCGAGCCCCCGCTCCGGATCGACGTGGCCGATGATGTCTCCCATCTGGAACAGGATCCGCCCCTGGCGGTGGGAGTCGCGGAGATCGCGGTAGATCTCCAAGGCCTCCTCCAGGGTGGACTCGGCCAGCTCGAACTCGCCGATCGCCTTCATGTAGGAGGCTTCGAAGCTGATGATCTCGGCCCGCTCGGCGGCCTCGCCGGTGCCCTCTTCGAGGACCCGCCAGGCTTCGTTGAAGGCCCGGCGGGCGCCGTCGAAGTCGTTGGCGATCCGGCGGGCGTTGCCGAGGTTGGCCCAGGCGATCGCCTGGAGGTCGGCGACGCGCTCTTCGCCCAGCTCGGCCGGATCGAGGTGCTCGGTGATCACCACCGCGAGACGGACGATGTCCACGGCTTCCGCCGGCTCCCGGCGGCTCGCCCAGCGGCTCGCTTCAAGCAGCCGTTCGAACAGACCGTAGGTCTGGAAGCTGGGGTCGGCTTCGACCGTCGAGAAGCGGACCTGGGGCGAGAGCGGCTCCAGGTAGGCCCACTGGGCCCAGCCCCGCAGCTTTTCCAGGGCGAGCCGCTGCTCTTCCGCGGTGGCCCAGGTGATGACGCGGTTGAAGACCTCTTCGTAGGCCTCATCCCAGTCGGCGGGGATGGTGAGCGGTCGGTTCAGGAAGCCCTTTCCGGCGGCGGCCCGCAGGGAGCGCTCCGTGCACTCCCGGCAGCCTCCCAGAAGGTGTCGTACGACCTCCCGGGATTCGTCTTTCGACGTCTCAGCTCGCAGAAACCGCCCGATCAGCTCCTCCGAGATGTGCCAGAATCCCCTCTGCCTCGTCATCGTGCCTTTCCGTCCTTTCTGGATTCCGCGTACTTTATCTCACCTTCAGAGCTACGGCAAGAGATGTCCTGGGGAGAAAAAAGGCCGCCGGCAGATGCCGGCGGCCGGTCCCCGGAACAGGCGTGGGGTTTCGGCCTAGCCGTTGGGGTCCATGCTCGCCCGCCCGTCCCCCTCTTCGCCCGTGGTGGTCGCCGTCGTGGGGGGCACCGGGTCGGTCCCGTTGGGATCCATGCTCGCCCGTCCCTCTCCGATGGCAGGGAAGAGGGATTCCAGGGTCTGGACGAGCGCCCGCAGGATCGGGGGGAGGGTCCGGGCTTCGGCGGCGGCTCTGGGCTTTGCCCAGGCCGGCGAGCCGAGGAGGGTCATGAGGAACAGAAGAGCCGAGATACGGAACATTGCGTGCTTCATTGGGGAAGCCTCCTGGTAGAGCGGCTCCGTTCGGATCCCACCCGCGGGAATGAAGGGCCGTCTTCCTATATAGAATGCTCTTCTTTGAGCACCTTGGACACCCCCGCCGTTCCCGTTTGCGGCCATGAAATAGGGTCTAAGACAATTCATGTGTGTCGGTGACGAGATGTTCCGACGGCTCGCCACCTGTCTCCAGGCAAGCGGCGGCACGGCTCAGGACAGCGCCTGAATCAGGAAAATCCTGCGGAAGACTTGCGCGGAAGGAGAGGAATGGCAGGAGGGAGAAGCGTGGCCAGGCGGCGGCGAGGTGCTCTCAAAGGGGGAAAGGAGCACCTCGCTCGCCGCCTCGGCGCCTCCGGCGCTGGGCGAACAGCGGCCGGCGGGCCGGCCTAGTCCATCTGCTTGCGCAGCACGGTCGGGATGTCGTAGTCGTCGACATTCGACCAGTTCGGCCCGAAACCGTTCGGGTCGTCGCCGCGGGTGTTGGCGATCACCTTGCGGTAGAACGGCACGTCCACCGGCGCGGTGTCGGGCTCGTCCTTGACGAGCGGCGCGGCCGCCAGGCTGGGCGCCACCGGCCGATTGATCGACACGGCCGGCGAGGGGACGCGCGGGCGGTCCATCGCGAGCTGGTCGAAGCCGGTCGCGATGACCGTCACCTTCATCGCCTCTTCCAGGGTCGGATCGATCACCATGCCGGAAATGATGTTGGCGTCCGGATCGACGGCATCGGAGATGATGCGCGCCGCCTCGGCCACTTCGTGCAGGGTGAGGTCGTGGCCGCCGGAGATGTTGATCAGTACGCCCTTGGCGCCCTGGATCGAGGTCTCTTCGAGGAGCGGCGACGAGATCGCGCGCTGGGCCGCTTCGAGCGCCCGGTGCTCGCCCTTGGCGAGGCCGGTGCCCATGAGGGCCATGCCCATGCCGGTCATGATGGTGCGCACGTCGGCGAAGTCCACGTTGACCTCGCCCGGGATGGTGATCAGATCGCTGATGCCCTGCACCGCCTGGCGCAGCACGTCGTCGGCGATCCGGAAGGCCTCGAACAGCGGCGTGCCGCGCTCAACGAAGTTGAGCAGCCGCTCGTTCGGGATGGTGATGAGCGTATCGACCGCGTTGCGCAGCTCTTCGACCGCGCGCTCGGCCTGGTGCATGCGCCGCCGCCCTTCGAAACCGAAGGGCTTGGTGACCACGGCCACCGTGAGGGCGCCGACCTCGGCCGCGAGCGACGCGATGATCGGCGCCGCGCCGCCGCCGGTGCCACCGCCGAGACCGGCGGTGAGGAAGATCATGTCGGCACCTTCGAGGATCTCGAGAATGCGCTCGGTGTCTTCCAGAGCGGCCTTGCGGCCGATGTCCGGGTCGGCGCCGGCACCGAGCCCCTTGGTCAGCACCGTGCCGATCTGCAGCTTGTGCGGCGCCCGGCACTTGGCCAGGGCCTGCAGGTCCGTGTTCGCGGTGATGAACTCGATGCCCCGGAGTTGGGCGTCGATCATCCGGTTGACCGCGTTGCCGCCGCCGCCGCCGACGCCGATGACCTTGATCCGCGCCGGGGCGACATCCGCCAACGGCTCCAGGCTCACGGTCTCCGACTTCGCCTTCGGAGCGTCCTGATCGTCAAATAGAATCATGCTGCACCCCCTTTGGGTTTGTACTCAACTTTTCTAGAGCAGGTCGGAGAACATTCCGCGCAGGCTGCCCATCATCCCGCGCACGCTGAAACCCGACTTCTTCTGGACCTTGCCCTGACTCTCTTCGGCCGTCCGGGCGTAGAGCAGCAGCCCCGAGGCCGTCGACCAGGAGGGGCTGCTGATCACGTCCACCAGCCCACCCAGGCCACGCGGCAACCCATAACGGACCCCCGCGTCAAAAATCTGTTCAGACATCTCGAGCAGTCCGTCGAGCTGGGCGCCGCCCCCGGTCAGGATGACGCCGCCGCGCAACCCCTCGTCGGGGGCGTTGCGCAGGAGGTCTTCCCGGATCAGGTTGAAGAGCTCTTCAGCACGCGGTTGCAGGATCTCACAAAGCTCGCGTTTCGGGACCACTCGCGATGTGCCTCCGGCCACGGTGGGCACGGCGATCCCCTCTTCTTCGGTGACCATGCTCGGCAGGCAGCAGCCCTGCTTCATCTTGATCCGCTCGGCTTCGGCGAACGGCGTGCGCAGCACCATGGCGAGGTCGTTGGTGAAGTGACCGGCGCCGATCGGCGCCACCGCGCTGTAGTGGATCTCGCCCTCGCAGAAGAGGGCGTATTCGCTGGTGCCGGCGCCGATGTCGATCAGCAGGGCGCCGAGCTCGCGCTCGTCGGCCGAGAGCACGGCCTCGGCGGTCGCGAGCGGCTC
>DATAHG010000101.1:0-1564 GCA_036263295.1 Thermoanaerobaculia bacterium
CTCGACCGGCAGATTCCGCAGGTCGAGTCGGACCTCGGAATCCGCCTGCGGATCGTCGGGTTTTCGAATCGCTCGCGGATGGCCTGGAACGACGGCGGTCTCGATCCGCTCGACGCCCCGCGCCTCCTCGAAGCGGGCGAGAGAAACGACTGGGCACTGCTCTCGGCGCGACTGTTCCACCGTGTCCGGGCGCGGCGGGAGCGGCTGGTCTTCGTGGACTGCACGGCGAGCCCGTTCCTCGCCGAGCAGTACGCGGCGCTCCTCAAGAACGGCATCGCGGTGGTGACTCCCAACAAGCTCGCGAACGCCGGGCCGCTGGAGGGATACCGGAAGCTGCGGTCGCTCTCCGGGCCGGAAGGGGTGCCGTACCGCTATGAGACCACGGTCGGGGCGGCCCTGCCGGTGCTCGGCACGCTGGCCGACCTGCGGCGCGCCGGCGACCGGCTGCTCTCGCTGACGGCGATCCTCTCGGGCACGCTCTCGTTCGTGCTCCATCAGTTGAACGAGGGGGTGCCGTTTTCGGAGGCGGTCGCGCAGGCCTACCGATTGGGGCTCACCGAGCCGCATCCGCGGGAGGACCTCACCGGGGAGGATGTGGCGCGCAAGCTCCTGATCCTCCTGCGGGAGGCGGGGTACGAGGCGGACCGGGCGGACCTCGCGGTCCAGCCGCTGGTTCCGGTGGACCTGCCGGCGGAGCCGAATCCGCGAATCTTCCTCGATTCCCTGAGCGCGTTCGACGAGGAATGGGCCACCAGGGTGGAGGAAGCCCGCGCCCAGGGCGGGCGGCTCTTTCACGTCGCCCAGTTCGATGGTGCCGGCCCGCGAGTGGGACCCGCCGTCCTGCCGGCGGACCATCCGGCCGCCCGCACCGGCCCTGGCGAAAACGTGGTGGTGTACCGGACCGATCGCTATTCGTCCGTACCGCTCACGATTTCCGGTCCCGGAGCCGGACCGGACATTACGGCGTCCGGGGTTCTGATCGATCTGCTCGCGGCGGCGAAGGATCTGGTGCGGGTGGAACGGCCGGCGGATGTGTTGCGTTTCGAGACGCCGCACTCGCCTCCGGCGGATTGGGAGGTGGCGGTCCTGCGGGCGTGATCGGTTGAGAAGGATGGGATGCAGATTGGCTGGGGATGCAGGGTGCATGACGAACCCTGGTCCCCAGCCGCGCCGTCAGGGCGCGATAAATCGCGCCCCTACGACCTCCGGCGAGACGGTTTGCAGCAGTTGTCGGGGCGTGATTTATCACGCCCGGACGGTGATGCGGCGAATCGGGTCCCTACCCTCTCAGACTCAGGCCGCCAGTCCCCGCTTCTTCATGTACTCGTCCAAGCGGTAGGCAGCCTGCTTGCGGATCGCCCCCTGCACCGGCGGGGACCAGCCGAGGAGGGTCCCCTTGAGCCCCAGCGCCTGGCCGGCCCAGCGCCAGAGGTTGAAGGTGTCGCGGTGGCGGGCGATCTTGCCGTCCTGGAACTCGAAACGGGCCTCGATCGCGTTGTGGACCTGGCGGCCGGTGACGGTGAAGGTGTAGAAGGCGGTCCAGCTCGCCCGGCCGACGCGGTCG
>DATAHG010000102.1:0-2102 GCA_036263295.1 Thermoanaerobaculia bacterium
AGCGTTGCCCATACCAAGTCAGCAGGCGAATATTATTATTATTGCTATAGCGACCCTGACAATATCGTGCCGTGCTCCGGTACCTCCTGTAACTGCAGGGGCGCGTGTGACAAGGCGTGCGGAGGCGCATGCGACTGGGACGGAAGCTGCATTATCGTATAAGCCTTCCAGGAGAGGCAGGAGTATCCTCGGGGGCGGGCTTCCGCCCCTTCGCTGGTCGCTGGCGGCGGCACGCTTCTATAATGGAGAGGAAGCTGGCACCTCCCAGGGAGACTCACCATGCGCCACCGCCACCTCGCCCTCGCCTGCCTTGTCGCCGTCCTGCTCGCACCGTCGATTCTGCCCGGCGCCGGAGTGTCTCCGCGCTGGCGCGGCCTGCCGCTCTTCGGCGGCGCGGTCGTCCACCTCGCGGCCAGCCCCGCCGCTCCGGATATCGCGTATGCGGCGACCTCATCCCTGGCGGGCGTCTTCCGCACGGATGACCGTGGCACCACCTGGAGAGCCGCCAACCGGGGGCTCGCGAATCGCCGGATCTTCCAGATTTCGGTGGATCCGCGCGATGCCCGGCGCGCCTTCCTGCAGACCCTGAACCGGATCGGTGATGAATTCAGTCCCGGCGACCGGTACCGGACCCTCGACGGTGGAGAGAGTTGGGAGTTGGCCCAAAGGGGTCTCGAAGAGAATTTCGTCTATGAGTTCGCCTTTGATCCCCAGCGGCGAGAGGTCGTGTATGCCGCCACCGTCCGCGGGCTCTCCCGCAGCCTGGACGGGGGCACGACCTGGCACCTCCTCTCCTTCCAGGAGAGCGTCTATCGAGTTGCCGTCGATCCGCGCGACGGGAATCGCCTCCTCATCGCGGGTATCGAGGAGACCTATCTCAGCACGGATGGCGGCGTCACCTTCAGCCTGGTCGCGCCGACCGGCCTCTACCAGCGGCTCCTCTTCGACCCCGTGCGGCCGGGCGTGGTCTGGGGCGTGGACGGCGACCTCTGGCGCAGCGCGGACGGCGGCGCCACCTGGGCGCTCACGGACGATCCGGACGCGCGCCAGATCCCGATCGAGGACATGACCATCGCGCCGGACGGTACGGTCTACGGTGCCACTTTTTACGGCGTGATCCGCAGCACCGACCAGGGGCACACCTGGACGCCTCAGCCTTCCGCCCAGTGGAAAACCTCGGTCGGGCCGAACGACAACCTGGGCACCGACTCCATCGTGGCGCTGGGCGACACGCTCCTCGCCGCCGGCCTGCGCGGCCTCTGGAGACTGGAAGATCCGGGCCACGGCGCTTGGAAAGCCTCCAGCGACGGGATCTCCACGCACTGGGTCGGCTCCATCGCGGTAGGCAATGATCCGGCCTCGACGGTCTATGTGACCTTGCCGTTGAACGGCCTGATGGTCAGCCGCAACCAGGGAGCGACCTTCCAGGCCTCCAACCAGGGGCTGCGACAGCTCGGTCTGCCGCCCTTCGTGGTGACCGCCGACCCGAGCCAGCCGGAAACCGTGCACGGTGCCACCACCGGCTTTTATCTGCGCAGCGAAGACACCGGCCGGACCTGGCAGCGCTTCGCCTATCCCGGCGCCCCCACGGTCACGGTGGTGGAGGTCGATCCGACCGACTCCGACACGGTGTACGTGGGCGGGCCGGAGACCGCCCCGTTCAGCGAGCCCGACCTGTGTCACGCGATGAAGACGACCGATGGCGGCCGGAGCTGGCGCTGCCTGACCAATACCCGGGCGCTGTTTCAGCTCGACGTCCTGGCCATCGACCCGTCCCGGCCCCGGACTCTCTATGCGGTGAGCACCAACGTCCTCTCGAAGAGCACGGACGGCGGCACCACCTGGCAGATCCTGCCGGCGCAAGGCCTGCCGCGCTCCTGCGAGCATTTTTGCGCCGCCGGGGTCGCCGCGCTCGCGATCGATCCGAGCCGCCCGCAGCGGCTCTATGCCGGCACCACCCAAGGCCTCTATCGCAGCGACGACTCCGGCCTCACCTGGCGTCGGGCGAGCCGCGGGCTGGCGGCTGGTGAGGTGCGGCGAATCCTGATCGATCCGGACCAGCCGGACACCCTCTACGCCGGAGTGCTCGGAGTCGGCGTCTA
>DATAHG010000103.1:0-6105 GCA_036263295.1 Thermoanaerobaculia bacterium
GTCGTTGGCGGCGATCATCGCCGCCCGCATGCCGGAGCCGCAGACCTTGTTGAGGGTGATGGCGCCGGTGGCGACCGGGCAGCCGGCGGCGATCGCCGCCTGGCGGGCCGGGGCCTGCCCCTGGCCGGCGGTGAGGACGCACCCCATGTTGACCTGCTGGACCTCTTCGGGCGTGACGCCCGCCCGCTCGATGGCCGCGGCGAGCGCGCGGGCTCCGAGGGCGTGCGCCGGGAGGCTCGCGAGCTCCCCCTGGAACGCCCCGATCGGGGTGCGCACCGCGCTCAAGATAACGACGTCGTCCATGACCTGACCTCTCTTATTTATACGAACCGGTATAGGAAATTGTGGGCCCGCCCGCCGGGCGGCGGACGAGGCACCCGATGCTAGCACAAGGGCGAGAGGCCCTTCGGTGGAGATACAATGCCCGCGGTGCGGAGCCTGGGCGTCGATTTCGGAGAGAAGCGGATCGGGATCGCGATCTCGGATCCCGAGGGGCAGCTCGCGGTGCCCCTCACCACCCTGATCCGCCGGGACGATAAATCGGCCATCCAGCAGATCGCCGACCTCGCCCGCCGCGAGGGGGTGGAGCGCCTGGTGGTCGGCGAGCCGTTCAACGTGGACGGCACCCGCGGCCCGGCCGCCGCGCGGGCGCGGCGCTTCGGCGAGCGGCTGGCCCTGAAGGCCGGCCTGCCGGTCGAATGGGTCGAGGAGACCCTCACCACGGTCGAGGCCACGGAACGCCTGCGGGCGGCCGGCGTCGACACCCGCCGCGACCCCGCCCGCGTGGACGCGGTGGCCGCGCAGATCGTCTTGCAGGAGGCGCTCGACCGGTCCGCCCGACCGGCGGAATCGCGCCCCGGCACGTAGACCTTACGGAGGACGCGCTTGGCATCGACTCAGAAGGCCGCCGGCTCCAAGGCCCGGCGCACCGGCAAGGGGAAGGCGAAAGGCAAGGGGACCTGGAAGCGGGTCCTGCTCGGCTTCGCCGTCCTCGTCGCGCTGCTCATGATCCCGGCCGGCATGGCGCTCTGGTCGATGCGCAAGATCGTCCAGCCGTACAAGGGCTATGCGGAAGCCGAACGGGTGGTCGCCATCGAGCCCGGCATGGGCGCCGGCCAGATCCTCGACCGCCTGCAGCAGGAGGGGGTGCTCGCCGACTCCAAGCTCGCCCGCACCTATCTCATCTACCGCATGGGCGATCCCCCCATGCAGGCCGGGAGCTACCGCTTCCGCGGCCCGCTCACCACCCCACAGGTCCTCCGCATGCTGGTGCGCGGCCAGGTGATGACCCGCTCGGCCACCCTGATCGAAGGCCTGACCCTGGAGGAGGCCGCCACCCAGCTCGCCCAGCAGGGCTTCGGCGAGCGCGACGCTTTTCTCGAGGTGATGCGCTCCCCCGAGCTGATCGCCGACCTCGACCCGGAGGCCCAGGACCTCGAGGGCTACCTCTTCCCCGAGACCTACTCGTTCGCCGAGCGCACCTCGGAGCGCGAGATCGTCGAGACCCTGGTCCGCACCTTCCGGAAACGCTACGAGAAGAACGTCAAGTCGCACGTCCGGGCCGGGGTCAGCCTGCGCCAGGTGGTGACGCTCGCGAGCATTGTCGAGAAAGAGGCCCAGGTGGCCTCCGAGCGGCCGGTGATCGCCGCGGTCTACCGCAACCGGCTCGACCAGGGCATCGGCCTGGGGGCGGACCCGACCGTCATCTTCGCCCTCAAGCGGGCGGGGCGCTGGAACGGCAACATCCGGCGCGCCGACCTGCAGATCGACTCGCCCTACAACACCTACCGCTACGCCGGCCTGCCGCCCGGCCCGATCTGCTCGCCCGGCCTCGCCAGCCTCGAAGCCGCGGCGCAGCCCTCCGACGTCCCCTATCTCTATTTCGTCAGCCGGAACGACGGGACCCACGTCTTCGCCAAGACCCTCGGCGAGCACAACCGCAACGTCAACCAGTGGCAGCGCCGCTTCTGGCGCGAACGACGGGCAGGCGAGCGGGCTACCGGCCGCGAGTCGGGCGGCCAGTAAGCCTTTTTGGCGGCCCGCCGTGCCTTTTCGGCAGGTTTTGATTGACACCGGCCGGGCGGTGTTGTATCAAGGTCCCAGACTTACCTGCATCTGCGCCGCCTGCACTTCCCCAAGGAGTTGCTGTCGGGCGTCGCAACCGGCCGAGAGGAGGCTGTAATGAACATCCCCGAGGAGTTCGGGAAATACCTGCTTCTCAAGAAACTGACAGAGGATCCGCTCGGAGAGACGTTCCGCGCCGGCCGCCTGGGCCAGGAGGGGATGGAGCAAGTCGTCCTCCTCCGCGTCTTCAACGGCAAGGGCATGGACGGCGAGAAGCTCTGGCACAAGATCGGCGACCGCGGCGCGATCCAGCAGGCCCTGAAGAGCCCGAACATCGGCAACGGCGTAGACCTGGGACGGGTGCGCAGCTACCCGTACGTGGCCTACGACTACATCTCGGGCAAGAACCTCTCGGCCCTGCTGACCCAGGCCTCCCGGCAGTTCTCCCCCATCCCGGCCGACCACGCCCTGCTCATCGCCGAGCGCATCTCCCTCTCCCTCGCCGCCGCCTACGAGACGCGGGTCGAGGACGAACGGTTGCTGCACGGCTTCGTGACGCCCCACCTGGTCATGATCTCGAACGAAGGGGAGACGCGGCTGCTCGGCTTCGAGGCCGCGCCCGGCCTGCGCGACCTCGCGGCCGGCGCCTGGCGGGATTCCGACATCGTCCGCTACGTGGCGCCCGAGGCGCTGACCGGCTCGCCGCTCGCCCGGTCGGACGACGTCTACTCGCTGGGGGCGATCCTCTTCGAGCTGCTCACCGGCGAAGACCTGCCGGCCGCCCCGGCCGAGGGCTACGCCGCGGTGATCGACAGCGCCGTCCTCGGCAACGAGGGCACGCCGTTCCCGCCGGCCGTCGCCGCCCTGCTCAAGAAGAGCCTGGTGCCGCGCGACCAGCGCATCGCCGACACCTCGACCTGGCACAAGACGCTGTCGAAGCTGATGATCGACGGGCACTACGCCGCGACCACCTTCAACCTCGCGTTCTTCATGCACAACCTCTTCCGCGAGGAGATCGAGCGCGAGAGCCAGGAGATCCAGGCCGAAAAGACCCTGCAGATCCCCCGCCGCGGCTCGGGCCCGATCACGCTCGCCCAGGTCACCCAGGCGATGCCGGTGACGCAGGCCGCCGCGGCGCAGCCGCTCCGCGACCTGCCCGGCGCGGGAGTGCGCGAGGTGACCCTGCCCGGCGTGGCGCCGGCCGCCGCCAGCGCCGAGCCCTCCAAGAAGGGGCTCTGGATCGGCATCGCCGCCGCCCTGCTGGTCGCGGCCGCGGCCGGCGGCTATTTCATGTTCGGACGCTCCGGCAACCAGCCCACGGCGGAGCCGGCGGTGTCGACCGCCGCCACGGCGCCCAACCCGCAGAACGCCGCCCTGCCGCTGCCGGCGCCCGGCGGCACGGATGCCGCCCTGGCTCCGGGGGCCGATCCCGGCGCGGCCGCGGCGCCGGCCGGGCCGACCCCGGAGGAGCTGCAGGCCCAGATCCAGCAGATGTTCGACGCCCGCAGCAAGGAGATGGAAGCCAAGCTCAAGGGGCAGTACGACGACCGCATCAAGCAGCTCAAGCAGCAGCTCGAGGACAGCCAGAAGGCCGCCGCCGAGCCCGAGCGGCCGAAGCCGGCGGAGCGCCCCGCCCCGGTCCCGGTCCAGCCCGAGCCGGCGCCCGCCGAGACCCGCCGGCCCGACCCCGCGCCGGCCCAGGCCCAGACCGCGCCGGCCACGCCGCAGCCCCAGACCTCGGCTCCGGCGGTCAGCGCGCCCGCCCCGCAGCAGACGGCGCCCGCCACCACGGCGCCGCAGGCCGCCCCGCGCCAGCCCCAGGTCCAGTACGGCGACCTGGTGCAGGCCGGCCCCGGCGTCTCGCCCCCCAAGGTGCGTTCGCAGCCCATGCCCCACTACCCCGTCGCCGCCCAGCGCTTCAACAAGGCGGCGGTGGTCGAGGTCCGGGTGCTGGTGGACGAGAAGGGGCAGGTCATTTCCGCCGAACGGCTCGGCGCCAAGGCAGGATACGGTCTCGACGAGGCCGCCCTGGACACCGCCCGCCGCTCGACCTTCAACCCGGCCAGCAAGGAGGGGGTGCGGGTCAAGATGTGGACGGTCCTGAAGATCGCCTTCCGGCCGTAGCCCGCAAGCCCGCCCGCGCAACCGAACGACCGCCCGGCCCCGCCGGGCGGTTTTGTTTTGGGGACTAGTTGATGTAGCCGAGGGAACGCAGGGTCTCGAGCTGGCGCGAGCCCACGGTTCCCGGCGCGGCCCGCCGGAAGGCCTTGCCGCGGCGCAGGTGGTCCCGGAAGACGGTCTCCAGGCGGCCGGCATACCGGCGTGCCAGGTCCGGCCGCTCCGCGTGGAGGCTCCGCCGGCAGTAGGGGTCGTTCCAGAGGTCGTAGAGCAGGAGGCGCGGGCCGGACTCCTCGCCCGGGTCCGGACCGATGGCCAGCGAGGCTCCCCAGCGGCCGTCCACGATCTCGATCGCTCCGGCGAGCCGCTTGGTCGCCGGATCCACCGTGAACTCGTCGAGGATCACCGGCCGCGGCTTCCAGCCCGCCGCGCCGAGCGGCTCCCCCAGCAGCAGAGGGGCCAGGGACTGCCCCATCAGGTGCTCCGGCTTCGGCTGGCCGGCGAGGTCGAGCACGGTGGGCAGCAGGTCGAGGAGCGCGACCGGATCGCGGAAGCGCTGCCCCGGCCGGATCCGCTCCGGCCAGACCACCACCAGCGGCACGTGGGTGAGATAGGGGTTGAAGGTGGGGATGCGGGCCGCCGGATCTGCCGGCGGGAAGAGGCCGAGCCCCGGCCAGTCGCCGTGGTCGGCGGTGACGATGAGGATCGTGTGCGCCCACTCCCCGGTCGCCTTGAGACGCTCGACCAGGCGGCCGAGCTGGAGGTCGTTGTGGAGGAGGGCCTCGTCATAGGCGCCGCGCACGCCGTCGAAGTAGGCGTCGCGCGAGATGCCGGCCTTCTCGAAGGCGGCGGCGCCGGCCCGCAGACCCCAGGACCGGCCGGGCGTGCCGGAGGCGGCGCCGAGCCGGCGCTCCATGTCGTAGAACGCCTCGCGCTCGGCGTGGCTCAGGAAGGCGCCCGCCACCGGCGGCACCGCGGTCCACGGCCAGTGGACGTCGGTGGTCTGGAAGTGCGTCCAGTACGGCTCGCCCGGCGAGCCCTCGCGCCAGCGCCAGAACTCCGCCTGCAGCCCCTCGGACGAGGCCGACGGCGGCCCCGGCAGGGTCTCCCGCATCTCGTCCACGCCGCGGTCGAGGCCGCTCATGGTGCCGCACCAGGTGTTCGAGGTGAACACGCCGGTCTGCCACCCCGCCGCGTGGAGCAACTCGGCCATGGTCGGCGCGCCCGCGGGCAGCGGATCGGCCGGGTTCTCGTAGCCGCCGAGCACGCTGTGCTGGAGGGAGGTCATGAACGAGGTGGTGGACGGCTTCGACCAGGTCGAGTTGCTGTAGGCCCGCTCGAAGATCGCCCCCTCGGCCGCCAAGCGTTCCAGGTTGGGCGTCGTCCGCCGCGGGTAGCCGTAGGCGCTCATGAACTCGGCGTTGCCGGCGTCGATGACGTAGAGGATGACGTTCGGCCGCCTCTCCTCCGCCGCCCGGGCGCCGCTCACGGTCGGCGCGGCCCAGAAGGCCACCGTCCCGGCCCGCGCGGATTCCGCCTCCAGGACGAGGCGGACCGTGCGCCCCGCCCAGCGCGAGAGGTCGACGGAGCGCTGGCGCCACTCTTCCGGGCTCGCCGCGGTCTGGGCGAAGACGGTCCGGCGCCCGCTGCCGTCGGCGATCCGGACGCGGAAGCTCACGGGGACGTCGCGGCGCAGGACGCCCAGCCCGAAGTCGAGGCGCCCCTGCTCGGGCACGGCGATCTGGTACTCCAGGCGGGCCGGCGTATGGACGGCGAGGGCGCGGCGGTAGACGTCGCGCCGCGGCTCGGTGTGGACGCCCACCGGCTGCGCGGCGTAGCGCGCCTCCTTGGGGACGGCGGAGACCTCCAGCAGGTCGAGCTGGATGGGAACCGGGGAGTCCAGGGCGAAGCCGAGCTGGCGCC
>DATAHG010000104.1:0-2651 GCA_036263295.1 Thermoanaerobaculia bacterium
GCAACGGTTGGCGGCGGAGGTCCGGGCCAGCGCGCCCTGGGCCGGATCGGTCGAGGCGGTCTCGCCGGACCTGGCGCGCCAGCGCTTCCAGGAGGCTTTCCCGAGTCTCTCCGGCCTGGTGGAGGGTTGGCAGGACGAGCCGCTGCCGGCCTCGATCGAGGTGGGGCTGGGGAACGGGGCGCAGCAGCCGGCGCGGATCGAGTCCTGGCTGCGCCCCTGGCGCGCGCGGCCGGAGGTCGCCATGGTGGACGACGACCGCGAATGGCTCGGACAGCTCGAGACGGTGCTGGCGGTCCTCCGCGGGCTTGGGCTGGCCCTGGGCGGCGGCCTGCTGGGGGCGGCCATTTTCACCATCGCGAGCATCATCCGTCTGACCGCCTACCTGCACAGCGAGGAGATCAGCATCCTGCGGCTGGTGGGGGCGACGGAGTTCTTCATCCGCGGTCCGTTCTATGCCGAGGGGTTCCTGCAGGGGCTGATCGGCGGCGCACTCGCGACCGGCGGGCTGTTCGGGATCTATCAGGCGATCCAGGCCCGGGTGGCCGGCAGCGCCATGGCGTCGATCCTGGCCGGGGAGTTCCTGAGCTGGGAGCAGTCGCTGCTGCTGGTGTTTCTGGGCGGCGTGGCCGGGCTGTTCGGGGCGGTCTTGTCGCTGCGGCGGGAGGATCTGGGATCGGTGCCGGCGGCGGAGTAGGATGTTTTTTGAGGCCCAACGGGCCGCCTTGACATAGCCCGGGGCATCGCCCCGGGTGACGGTGCGCCGTCCTCACCCGACGCCTCCCCGCCCAGGGCGTTGCCCTGGGCTATGCCATCTCGGCCCTTCGGGCCTGAAGAGATCCCCGCCCCCTCAATCCCCCATCAGCACGTCGCCCAGGCCGCCCAGCACCGAGCCCTCGCCGCGCCGGCCCGTGACGCCCTGCGGCAGGTGCGCGATGACCCGTCCGGCGAGGCGGCTGAACGGCAGCGACTGCAGCCAGATCCGCCCCGGGCCGGTCAGCGCCGCGTAGAACAGCCCCTCGCCGCCGAACACCGCGGTCTTGATGCCGCTCACCATCTGGATGTCGTAGCTCACCTGGCTCTCGAAGGCGACCAGGCAGCCGGTGTCCACCCGCAGGGTCTCGCCGGCCTGGAGCTGGCGCTCCACGATGGTGCCGCCGGAATGCACGAAGGCGTAGCCGTCCCCCTCCAGCTTCTGGAGGATGAACCCCTCGCCGCCGAACAGGCCGGTGCCGAGCTTGCGCTGGAAGGCGATGCCGACCGAGATGCCGCGCGCCGCGCAGAGGAACGAGTCCTTCTCGCACAGCACCCGGCCGCCGTGCTGTTTCAAGTCGAGCGCGATGATCTTGCCCGGATAGGGGGAGGCGAACGCCACCTTCTGGCGGACCGCGGCGCCGTTGTTGAACAGGGTCATGAACAGCGACTCGCCGGTCAGCACCCGCTTGCCGGCGCTCAGCAGCTTGCCCATCAGGCCGCCGCCTTCCGCCTGGGCGGAGCCGTCGCCGAAGATGGTCTGCATCTGGATGCCGGGGTCCATGTACATGAAGGCGCCGGCCTCGGCGATGCACTGCTCGCCCGGATCGAGGGTGATCTCGACGAACTGCATCTCCTCGCCGAACAGCTCGAAGTCGATCTCGTGCGCCCGGCCCATCCCGGCCGACGGTGGTGGCGGCGGCACCGCGGCCACCGGGCCGAAGGCCCCCGCGAACTCCGGATGGCTGCCCAGGGGGGACCAGTTGGTCATCCCCTGCGTGAACACGTGGGCGTCGCGCCCGAAACGGCGGCTCTGGATGCCGGAGAGGACCTCCTCGCGGTCCATCGGGCCCTGCTGCTGTCCACCTACGGCTACGTACCAGACCTTTTCACTCATCGTGGGTTGACTCCCTTCCTGGCCGGGATTGAAACCCCGGCCTACATACGCGTCGCCCCTCCGGGGCGGATTTGAATGGGATCACCCCACTCCGGTCGATCCGAACCCCCCCGGGCCGCGCTGACTGTTTTCGAGGCTGTCGGCTTCCTCCCACTCGACCCGCTCGACGGGGGCGAGCACGAGTTGGGCGATGCGGTCGCCGCGCTGCAAGCGGAAAGGCTGGTCCCCCAGATTGATCAGGATGACCCCGACCTCGCCGCGGTAGTCGCTGTCGATGGTCCCCGGCGCGTTGACCACCCCGATGCCGTGGCGCAGGGCGAGGCCGCTACGCGGCCGGACCTGCCCTTCCCAGCCCGGCGGGATCTCCAGGAGCAGACCGGTCGGCACCAGCGCCCTCCCGCCCGGAGGCAGCTCCAGGTCTTCCGTCACCGCCGCCCGCAGATCGAGCCCCGCGCTGCCCGGCGAGCCGGGCGACGGCAGGGGCAGGTCGCGGGCCGAGGCCAGCCGCTGGATCCGGACTCTCACGAATCGTTAGTCCGGCGGGGTTTCCTGCGGAGGAGTGCTCGGACGGCCGTTCGGACTACGGCCGTTCAGGCCTCCCCCCGAGGGACCGCCGGGATTGTTGCCGAAGCCGCCGAGGCCACCCGGGCCGCTGCCGTCCTGCGGCAGACCGTTGTTCATGCCCGGTGCCTCCAGGAACTTGGGGAGCGGCCGGCCGAGCCATTTCGTGGTCATCGAGGGAGCATTGCCGGTCGGAGCCGCCGCGCCCGGCACCGAGGTCCGC
>DATAHG010000105.1:0-7789 GCA_036263295.1 Thermoanaerobaculia bacterium
GAGTCATCGGTAAGACCCAGCCGGCTGCCGGAAAAGGTTCTTCTGCTGCAGATCAACTTGTGCCAGCTCCTGAGCAGAGCTTTTTTGATGCAAATCAACAGAGATCTGCCGCGGAAGAACTCTGCCGAGTCATCCGTGAAAGGATTTTTGATGCAAAACAGAGCTTCCGGACTCCCCGCATCCCTTCTCGCGCGCTGGGAGAAGCCTGCCGGGGGCCTCGCGAAGGCTGCCGGGGCTCCGGCAGGGGCTTCCGGCATCCTGGACAGGGTGCCTGCCCTCCCTGACAAAGGTCACGAGGTGCCGGATGGATGAGCCGGCATGCCGGCGCGGTCATTCGCCTTCCGCAAGCTTGAAGTCGGATTCATCCGACGCTGCCCTTGTAGCCCGGGAACTTCATTCCCGGGCGGGGCTGCCTGTGGCGATTCCGTGGCGCATGCCACGCCCTACCCGTCTCACCGCCCCTCCCCCTCTCGCGGCCCTTCAGGCCGCTGCCGAATCGGGGTTTCGTAACCCAGGGCATCGGCCTTCGGCCGAAGCCCTGGGCTGGGGTCTCCCGGCCCGTTGGGCCGGTCTCGGTGGAAAACCCGCGCTCAGCTCGCCGCGGCCGGCGCAAAGCCGCGCAAGAGCGCCAGGGCGTGGCGCTCCAGCCGCCGCAGGCCGGGGCTCTTGTCGTCATCCTCCTCGGGGCCGTCGTCGCTCTCCGCCGCGGTGGCGAGGGCGTCGACCAGGTTGCCCTGCACGAAGGAGTCGATCACCACCGGGTGGACGTAGAACTTGCGGCAGATGGCAGGCCGGTTGCCGAGCTCCGAGGCCACCCGCTTGATGGCGTCCACCACCACCTTGTTGGCCTCCTTCTCGGTCTCGCAGCAGCCCACCTCGGCGAGCGCCGAGAGGGCGAGCACGGTGCCGCCCCAGGTGCGGAAGTCCTTGGCCGAGAAGTCCTCCCCGGTCACCTCGCGCAGGTAGTTGTTGACGTCCCCCGAGCTGATGGTCTGGCGGTCGCCGGCCTCGTCGAGGTACTGGAAGAGGTCTTGGCCGGGCAGGTCGCGGCAGTTCTTGACCACGCGCGCCAGGCGGCGGTCCTGGATCTCGACCGAATGGTCCTGGCCGCTCTTGCCGCGGAACTCGAAACGCACCTTCGAGCCCTGGATCTCGACGTGGCGGTCGCGCAGGGTGGTCAGACCGAAGGAGCGGTTCTGCTTGGCGTACTCCTTGTTGCCGATGCGGATCAGGGTGGTCTCCAGAAGCTTCACCACCGCCGCCACCACCTTCTCGCGCGGCAGGCCGGGGCGGCCGAGGTCCTGCTCGGCCCGCTCGCGGATCTTGGGGAGCGCCTCGGCGAAGGCGATCATGCGGCCGAACTTGGTCTCGTCGCGGACGTTGCGCCAGTCGGCGTGATAGCGGTACTGCTTGCGCCCGCGGGCGTCGCGGCCGGTGGCCTGGAGGTGGCCGTTGGCGAGCGGGCAGATCCAGACGTCGGTCCAGGCCGGCGGGATCGCCAGCTTCCGGATGCGCTTCAGGGTCTTCTCGTCCTTCACCGGCTTGCCGTTCGGATCGGTGTACCGGAAAGACTTGCCGTGCGCCTTGCGGCGGATCCCGGGGCGGTCGTCGTTGACGTAGCGCAGCCCCGCGGCCTTGGCGCTCTCCACGGGGTCGACGAACACCGCGACGGAGAGCCCGGTGTCCAGGGTTTCGGTATCGGGTTCGAGGACGGCTGCTTGTGCGCTCACTTTGCTCGATTCCATTCCGGCGGTTGTAAGAAATACCCGTGGCGGGCCGGACGGGGGGAACGAACAGGGCCGCGAGCCACGCGCGTCCGGCCTGCCGCCACTTGCGACGGCATTGCATTCCCCATGCCGCCCCGTTTTCACACGGGTCCGGCAGGCTTATCCCGCTGTGTTTTGTGTGATTTCGGCAACCCCGGGCCGGCCGGGGACCGGGCGGTCTCCTGGCACAGGGGATGCAAAAAGCCTTCGATACGACCCCGTCCCGTGGCGACGCAACTCGGCGACAGCTTTCGGCGGACGACCCGGTCGCAAGCCCTCAGAGGATTTCATGAAGAATCGCGTTTTCCGCCAGACCCGGACCGATCTGCCTCCGGCCAGCCCCGGCCGCTTCCTCGTGCTCTCCGACCGCCTGCCGATCCGCCTCACCCGGTGTCCCCGGGAGGGGCTGAAGGTGGCGCCCGCCCACGGCGCCCTGATCTCGGCGCTGGCGCCGGTGCTGCGCGACCGCGGCGGGGTCTGGATCGGCTGGCCGGGGGTGTCGGAGGAGGAGGCGCCGGGGCTGCGCAAGGTGCTGGCCGGCGGCATCCATCCGGGCGGCGTAGACGGTGCCGGCGGGGCGGGCGGGGGCTACTCGCTGCGGCCGGTGTCGCTCACCGAGCGCGACGTGCAGGGCTGCTACCGCGGCTTCGGCCGCGAGGTGATCTGGCCGCTGTTCCACGGCCAACCGCTCGACTGCGACTTCGACCCGGCCTACTGGCAGGCCTACCGGCGGGTGAACCGCAAGTTCGCCCGCACCGTGGCGCGCACGGTGGCCCGCAGCGGCGGCGGCGCCGACTTCGTGTGGGTCCACAACCACCTGCTGATGAACACCGCGGCCGAGCTGCGGCGCTTCGGCGTGCCGTCGCGCACCGGCTTCTTCCTCCACGTGCCGTTCCCGGCCCCGGACCTCTTCCTGCAGCTCCCCTGGCGCCGCCGGCTGATGTCCGCCCTGCTGGCCTACGACCAGCTCGGCTTCCAGACCCGGCGCGACCTCGCCAACTTCCTCGACGGAGTGCGCGAGCTGTTTCCCGGCGCGCTGCTCCACCCGGGGGCGCACGGGGTCTGGACGGTGCGGGCCGAGACGCCGGACGGTCCGGCCGAGCTGCGGGCCGGCGCCTTCCCCGTCGGCGTGGACTACCGCGGCTTCGCGGGCCGGGCGGCGCGGCCGGAGGTCGAGGCCCGCCTCGCGGCCCTGCGGACGACGCTGCACGGACGCCGCATGGTGCTCGGGGTGGACCACCTCGACCGCGCCCAGGGGATCCCCGAGAAGCTGCGCGCCTTCGCGCGGGCCCTGGAGCTCTCCCCCGGGCTCGCCGAGCGCGTCACCCTCACCCAGGTGGTGGTGCCGAGCCGCGAGGGGCTGCCGCGCCACGCCGCCCTGCGCGCCGAGATCGAGCGCATGGTGGGCGAGATCAACGGCCGCTTCAGCCGCGCCGGCTGGGTGCCGGTGTGCTACTACCACCGCGCCCTGGAAGCCGACGATCTGGTCGCCCACTACCGGGCCGCCGACGTCGCCCTGCTCACGCCGCTCCGCGAAGGGATGAACCTGGTCGCCAAGGAGTACTGCGCCGCCGATCTCGACGAGCGCGGCGCCCTGGTCCTCTCCGAGTTCGCGGGCGCCGCCGCCCAGCTCGGCGGATCGCTCGGCGCGCTCAAGGTCAACCCGTACGACATCCAGGCCACCGCCCGGACGCTGGTGCGCGCCCTGGAGATGGGCGAGGAGGAGCGCCGGGCCCGCATGCGCAACCTGCGGCGGGAGGTGCGCCGCCACGACGTCCACGCCTGGGCGGGCGCGTTCCTCGGCGCCGCTCTCGGGGCGCGCGGCGCCGCCCTGGAGGGGCTGGACGAGGACGGCGCGGCGACCGCCGCGCACCCCGGTCTCCAGAGCTACAACTGACGCGTCCCGGCGGGGCGCCGGCCGGCGCCGGCCGCCTCTGGCATCCGGCGTGCAGCCCTTGGCGGGTTTGCCCCTTTCTCGACCCTTGCGCGAAGGGATGGCAAACCTCTATAAATAGAAGTTCTGCGATCCAAGCGGCGCCATCCGGCCGCCGCTATCGCAGACCCAATCCGGAAGGATGGCCATGCCCGAGAGCCGAAACCAGAACCGCACTGCTTCCCCCCCTCCCTCCCGCGTCCTTGCTCCGGGTGTGGTCATCCTCGGGGACAACGGGGGGATCCGCTCCGCCGACCCGCGAGCCCTCGCCCTGCTGGGGTGCGCCAACCGTGACCTCGAACGCCGCTGGAGCGAAATCCGCCCGCAGCTCGAGGCGCAGGGCTTCCGCCTGGACGACGGCGACGGCCCGGGCAGCGTCGCGCTGCCGCTCGGCGGACCGGACGGCCAGGAGCCGGCACGGCATTTGCTATTCGACCTGCGCGGAACCGGAGAAGGGAGTGTGCTTCTGATCCACGACGCCGACGTCAATGATGCCTGGCAGTCCGATCTGCGCCTCTCTTCCCAGATGCGCTCGCTTTCGCAGATCTCCCCAGCCGTTGCCCACGACCTGCGGGCGCCGATCAACGCCATGGTATTCAACATCGAGATCCTCAAGGAGACGGTGGCCTCGGGACGCGGGGCGGAGCCGGCGATCCGCGATCGCCAGCTCCGTTACGTAAACGTCCTCAAGGAAGAGCTGTCGCGCCTCCACCGGTCGCTGGAGATCTTCCTCGCCCACATCTCGCCGCGCGGCGACCGGGTGGAGACGGTGGATCTGCGCGAGCTGATGGAGGAGTTCGCGGCCCTGCTGGTGGCGCCGGCGCGCAAGCAGCAGGTGCAGGTGCAGGCCGACCTGCCGGACGACCAGGTGCCGGTCGAAGGCAGCCGCTACCTGCTGCGCCAGGCCTTCCTCCACCTCGGTCTCGCCGCCCTCGCCCGGCTCCCCAAGCAGGGGACGCTCGAGATCCTGCTCGAGCACATGGACGACCGGGCGCGGATCGAGATCGGCGGCGACGCCGATCCGGAGGCGGCGCCGCTGCCCGGGTTCGACATCCAGGTCTCGCCGGACGGCACCCTGTCCCAGCTCTGGGTGGCGCGGTCCCTCCTGGCCGCGCACGGCGGCGAGGTGCGGGTGCCCGAGGCATCCGCCGGTGCGTCCGTGGCGTTTGAGGTAGAATTGCGGGTCTCGGAAAAGGACTGAGGAGATCATAATGCCCCACGCACTGGCGGTCGACGACGATCCGAATTTCCTCTCTGCCCTTGCCGAGTTGATCGAAGGGCAGGGATTCACGACGAATACCGCCTGCAACCTGCGCGATGCGCGGGCGCAGGTGAGTCATAAGACGCCCGACGTGGCGCTCGTCGACCTCTATCTCCCGGACGGCAGCGGCATCGAGCTCCTCAAGGACCTCGACATCGGCACCTCGACCGAGGTGGTCCTGATGACCGGCTTCGCCGACGTGGAGAGCGCCGTCCAGGCTCTGCGCCTGGGCGCCAGCGACTATCTGACCAAGCCGCTCGACATCGGCCGGCTCAAGTCGATCCTCGCCAACGTCGCGAGCATCCAGCCGACGCCGACCGTGTCGGCGCCGGTCGAGCAGACCTCCGAGGTCGGCCGGCTCGGCCTGCTGCTCGGCGCCTCGCCGCCGATGCAGGGTCTCTACGAGATGCTCACCCGGGTGGCGCCGACCGACGCGACGGTCTTCCTGGTCGGCGAGAGCGGCACCGGCAAAGACCTCGCGGCGCAGACCCTCCACTCGCTCAGCCGGCGCTCCAAGATGCCGTTCCTGCCGCTCAACTGCGGCGCCATCTCGCCGACCCTGATCGAGAGCGAGCTGTTCGGCCACGAGCGCGGCAGCTTCACCGGCGCCGCCCGCCGCCACAAGGGCTACTTCGAGCGCGCCCACGGCGGCACCCTGTTCCTCGACGAGATCACCGAGATGCCGATCGAGCTCCAGGTCAAGCTGCTGCGCGTCCTGGAGACCGGCACGGTGGCCCGTATCGGCGGCGACCAGCCGGTCGACGTCGACGTGCGGGTGGTCGCGGCGACCAACCGCGACCCGAACAAGGCGGTCAACGACGGCAAGCTGCGCGAAGACCTCCTCTACCGGCTGCAGGTCTTCCCGGTGCCGATGCCGCCCCTGCGCGAGCGCGGCGACGACATCGGCCTGCTCGCCGACTACTTCCTGGCCCAGCTCAACGAACGCCAGGGCACCTCCAAGGTCTTCACCGAGGAATCGATGGAGCGCCTGCGCGGCCACTCCTGGCCCGGCAACGTCCGCGAGCTCAAGAACGTGGTCCACCGCGCCTTCATCATGGCGGACCAGGAGATCAGCCCGCGCTGCCTGCCGCGCGAGGTGGGCGGCGACTCGGGCCTGATCCGCTCCCTCAACTTCCAGGTCGGCACCTCGATCGAAGAGGTCGAGCGGCGCCTGATCATGGCCACGCTGGACGCCTACGGCGGCAACAAGCGCAAGACGGCGGACATCCTTGGCGTCAGCCTCAAAACGCTCTACAATCGTCTGAACACCTACCGCGCGATCTAGGAATACAGCTCCGAAGCGCGGAATCTGAGGATCCGGGAATTCAAAGGTCCCTCTTGAAGGAGCCCGAGAAGAGGTTGTATACTCCCGCCCCGTCCGACGACTCTGTGTGAACCCTTGGGAACGGAGAGACTGTGGCACAGAATCTGCTATTTGAGCAGCTCCAGTACGCGTGAGTCTGACGCCACAGACGACTCAAAAAAAACCACGAAGGTTCAACACTGAGTAGGAGGATGACAATGAGCACTTTTCGGACGTTCGCCCGGATTCCTGCGGTTTGTTTGATGATGGCTTTCGCGCTGGCTTTGACGCTCGGCGCCTGCAGCTCGACCAAGACGGCGGGCGAGCAGCTCGATGACGCCGGGATCACGGCCAAGGTCAAGGCCAAGCTGACTGCGGACGGAGACATCAATCCGTTCAATATCGACGTGGACACGAATGAAGGTGTTGTGACGCTGACCGGGAAGGTGGCGAAGGAGGAGGCCCGTACGAAGGCCGAGCGCTACGCTCGCGATACCGACGGCGTCAAGAGAGTGAATAACCTGATCACGGTGGGCGACTCTTCTAGGTAAGATAGCCCCCAATCTTCAATCCAGTTCAAATCTGAAGGGAGAAACACAGATGAAGAAGCACCTGTCGCTGCTGTGCCTGCTGGCGTTGCTTGCCGTGCCGATGGTCGCCTGCCACAAGGACGAGCCGATGGAGGTCGAGGACACCACCGCGACCACCACGGAGACGACCACCGACACCACCATGACTACCGACACCATGACCACCGACACCATGGCTACCGACATGGGCACGGACATGGGCATGACCACCGAGCCGACCGGCACCAACATGGAGCCGCCCCCGGCCCAGTAAGGTCGTCTGGTTCGAAGATGTAAGGGGCGCCCGCAGGCAGGGCGCCTTTTTTTATGCCTGCCGCTCCTCTCCCCCTGTAAAAACTTCTACTCTGGAAGGACCACCCGGCCCTCTCCGTCCCGGACCCGGATGGCACCGGGTGGCACCGCCATTGCTCTCTCTTCCTCCGAGGGGCCCCGCACGGGGGCCCGTCCGACTCAGAAGCAAGGGAGGTACGACATGAAGGACTTGCAGGGGAAGAAGGTCGCGATCCTCGTCGCCAACGGTTTCGAGCAGGTGGAGCTGACCGAGCCCCGGAAGGCCCTGGACCAGGCCGGAGCGCAGACCCAGATCGTCTCGCCCGAGAACGGCAAGGTGAAGGGGTGGAATCATACCGAGTGGGGGGACGAGCTGGCGGTCGATATGCCGCTCCAGCAGGCCCGTCCGGACGACTTCGACGCCCTGCTCCTGCCCGGCGGCGTCATGAACCCCGACCACCTGCGGCGCAACCCGCAGGCCCAGAAGTTCGTCCGCTCGTTCTTCGACAACGGCAAGCCGGTGGCCGCCATCTGCCACGGCCCCTGGACCCTGATCGACGCCGGGGTGGCGCGCGGCCGCAAGATGACCTCCTACGAGACCATCCAGACCGATCTCAAGAACGCCGGGGTGGAGTGGGTGGACCAGGAGGTGGTGGTGGACGGCAA
>DATAHG010000106.1:0-3377 GCA_036263295.1 Thermoanaerobaculia bacterium
CACATCCGGCTGCGCCAGGCTGCCGGCCGGCGCCCAGGCGATGCTCTCCAGCGAAGCCGAGCGCTGGACCGCCACCCCCACCTCGTTGATCCGGAAATTGGGCTTGAGGATCACGTCGCACGAGCCCCCCGCCGGCACCGCGTCGATCGGGATCTCCACGTCGTGCGAGCCGGAGCCGGTGAGATTGACCTCGACGCTGCCGCAGGAGCTGCTCACCAGCACCGCCGGAGCGTTCGAGCCCGCCTCGACCTGGATCGTCTCGACCGACGAGGGCTCGGGGATGCGGACCACCATCCACGCCTTGCCTGGGGCGGCGATGTTCTGGATCCGCAGGGCCGCGGTGCCGCTCATCCAGCGCCGGGCCAGCACCTGGCGGTCGCCGCCGGGCTGCAGCGGCAGCCAGGACTCCGACGAGAACGCGATGAGCGGCCCGCCCTGGCCGGCCGGCGGGACCTCGACCTCCGCCACCACGTACTCGCGCTTCTTGAACGGCTTGCCCAGCCCGTCGAGCGCCCAGCGCTTCCCCCCCTCCTGATACAGGCCGAGGGTCAGGCGGTACTTGCCCGCCGGCAACGGCTGGCCGAGCGCCGACTGGTAGACCTTGAGGTCGTACTCGACCGGCTCCCCCTCCGCCCAGCGCTTCGGGAAGGGGTGATCGAACGTCCGCATCACCTCGTCCTGATCGTCCAGCAGATGGACGAAGACGATCGGCTTCGCGCTGTCGCCCAGCCCCTCGACCGGCGACCACTTGAGATGGACCTCGCGCAGGTCGGGGAAGCCCAGGCGGAAAGCCTTCGGCGTCACCTCGACGCTCGCGACCGGCGCGGCGTTTCCGCCGCAGGCGGCCAGGGTCGCAAGGAAGACGGCGAGGACGGCGCAGGGAGCGAGCGAAAGAATGTGTTTTTTCATCTCGAGAAAACCTATCACGGCCGGTACGTCGCCGAGCAGTCCGGCCCTTCCCAGACGGTGACCTCGACGAGCGGGGCTCCCGGGAGCCGCGCTCCGAGCTGATCGAAAAACCACGCCGCGATCCGTTCCGTCGTCGGGCTCGACTGATCGAACGGCGGCACGGAATTGATATCGCGATGATCGAAACGCGCCGCGAGGTCCAGCAGCGCCCGCCGCACCTCGACGAAGTCGTAGGCCATGCCCTCGCCGTCCAGCTCCGCGGTGCGCAGCATCGCCTCGACCCGCCACGAATGGCCGTGCACCGGCTCCGGGCTCCCCTTGTAGGAGGTCAACCGGTGGGCCGCCTCGAACCGGGCCTGGACCCGCAGCTCGTACGACGGCACGTCAGCCCGGCCCCATCAGGAGCTGCTCGACATGGGCCACCACCATCTCCAGCGCGACCCGGTTCTCGCCCCCTTCGGGAATGATCACGTCCGCCCAGCGCTTCGACGGCTCGACGAACTCCAGGTGCATCGGGCGCACCGTCTCCGTGTACTGGCGCAGCACGTCCTCCACCGTCCGGCCGCGCTCGGAGATGTCGCGCCGGAGCCGGCGGATCAGGCGAATGTCGGGGTCGGTGTCCACATAAACCTTGAAATCGAGCAGCTCGCGCAGCGCCGGCTCGACAAAGATCAGAATCCCTTCGAGCAGGACCACCGGGCGCGGCTCGACCCGGCGGGTGCGGTCGGTGCGGCGGTGGCGCACGAAATCGTAGATCGGGACCTCGACCGGATGGCCGGCCTTGAGCGCCGCGATATGCGAGATCAACAGCTCGTCGTCGAGCGCGTCCGGATGATCGAAATTGTGATGCAGCAGCTCGGCCTCGCTGTGCCATTCGACGTCGCGGTAATAGCTGTCCTGCTCGACGAACGCGATGCGCTCGCGGCTCACCGCCTCCAGAATGGCGCGGGCCACCGTGGTCTTGCCGGAGCCCGTACCGCCGGCCACCCCGAGGACGCAGGGCCGGAGCTTGGGGTCGAGCGCCAGCAGGTCGAGCAGCGGCTCGGGCTCGGCGATCTTGATCTCGGGCGGCTCGACGGTCTTGATCATGGCTCGGAGGTCTCCGGGGCGGGATTGTATGCGATCCGTCCCCCAAGCTGGCGGGCGGCTTACCGCTGGCACGCCGGACAGTAGAACGTGCTCCGCCCGGCCTGCACGATCCGCCGCACCGGCCGCCCGCAGGTCAGGCAGGGCTCCCCCTCGCGCCCGTAGACGTTGAGGGAGACTTGAAAATAGCCGCTGTTCCCCTCGCCGTCCGCGAAATCGTTGAGCGTCGTGCCGCCCTGGACGATGGCCTGGCTGAGGACCTCGACCGCGGTCGAGGCGATGCGGTCCCAACGGGCGGCGGAGATCCGCCCGACCGAGCGGAGGGGGTGGACCCCGGACCGGAACAGCGTCTCGGTGGCATAGATGTTCCCGATCCCGACCACCACATGGGAGTCCATGAGGAAGTTCTTGACCGGCCCATGCTTCCCGGCCGCCGCCCGCGCCAGCACCTCCCCCCCGAACCCCGGCTCCAGCGGCTCGACTCCGAGATCCGCAAAGTGAGGGTCGCGCTCCATCCCGGCCGTCGGCACCGCGAAGACCAGCCCGAACCGGCGGGGGTCGCGCAACCGCAAACGCCGCCCGGACCGCAGCTGGAAGGCGACGTGCTCATGGGGCTCCAGGGGGGTCTCGTCCGGCACCAGGGTCAGCCGGCCGCTCATCCCGAGATGGACGACCAGGGTCTTGTCCCGGGCCAGATCGATCAACAGGTACTTGGACCGCCGCCGGAGCCCCACCACCTCCCGTCCCACCGTGCGGCTGGTCAGCTCGGCCGGCCGGACCGGCTCGCGGAGCCCGGCATGGCGGACCTCGACCTTCTCGATGCGATCCCCGACCAGATGGGACTCCAGACTGCGGCGCAGGACCTCGACTTCGGGCAGCTCAGGCATGGGAAAGGGATTTTAAATCCAATTCCGATGAAAAGCGCGCCGAGAAGACAGAGGCGAAATTGGGGCGGTGAAACCTCTTGACAACGCCCCCAGAATAGGCGGTAATACAGCGGTATGTTCTACCAGGCGACACTCCCCCTGCTGCCCGTGACCCTGCCGGTGGACCGCCCCGAGGCGTCCTCGCGGAATACCACCGACCTCGTCCGCCACCTCCGCAAGGCCGCCGTGAACGGCTGGCCGATCGTCCTCGGCACCGAGGCGGACCCGTACCAGCCGAACGAACGCCACCCGGGGATCACCCGGCCGTTCCTGGAAGCCTTCAGCAAGGTCGAGGGCCTGGAGCTCTCCATCACCACCCAGTCGCCGCACATCCTGCGGGACCTGGAGCTGCTGACCGAGCTCGACCGGCGGCACGCCGTGACCATCACCGTGCCGATCCCGGCCGTGGACCTGCCCGTCGCCCGGCGCCTGGAACCCGCCGGCTGCCTGGACCCG
>DATAHG010000107.1:0-13276 GCA_036263295.1 Thermoanaerobaculia bacterium
TAGCCGGTGGTGGCGTGGATCCGCGCCATGGCGCCCCGGGCCTCCGGCTCGGTCATCTTGCGGCGTTTGACCAGCTCCGCGAAGCGCTCCTGGGAGGTGTGGAGGCCGCGGGCGAGGGCGGCGTTGTCGCGGTCCTTGAGCACCACCGTGCGCCCGCGGTAGGCGAGCCCCTGGGCGATCCCCGCCCCCATGAAGCCGGCGCCGAGCACCCCGACCGTCTCGGCCGGCCGCGCCGCCTTCGCCAGGCGGGCGGCCCGCGCCTCGACCTCGTTCTTGCGGAAGAAGATCGACATCAGGTTCTTGGCGGTATCCGACACCACCAGCTCGGCGAAGGCGCCGGCCTCCAGGTCGAGGGCGCGGGCGAGCGGCAGCTTGAGGCCGTCCTGCACCACCCCGACCGCCACCCGCGGCGCCGGGTAGTGCCCGCCGGTCTGCTTCTGGACCTGCGCCCGGGCGCGGTCGAAGACCAGGCGGTCCGCCCCCGGCGTGCGGGCCAGGAGGTCGCTCGCCTTGCGGGCCAAACCGCCGGCCTTCTTCGCCTGGCCGGGAGCGCCGCCGCCCGACAGCCAGCGCCGCGCCGCCGTGGCGAGATCCACCGGGTGGCAGGTGTCGTCCACCAGGCCGAGGCGCTTCGCCTTGCGGGCGTCCACCTGCTTGCCGGTGAGGATCAGATCGAGCGCCGCGGCCACCCCGATCAGCCGCGGCAGGCGCTGCGTGCCGCCGAGGCCGGGGATCAGCCCGAGTTGGACCTCGGGCAACCCCAGCTTCGTCTTCGGGTGCTCCGTCGCGATCCGCACCTTGCAGGCGAGCGCCAGCTCCAGGCCGCCCCCCAGGCAGGCGCCGTGGATCGCCGCCACGGTCGGGAACGGCAGCGCGGCGAGGCGCTGCATCAGCGCGTGCCCCGAAAGCAGCAGGGTGAGCACCTCCCGCGGGTCCGAGATCCGCACCAGCTCCTCGATGTCCGCCCCGGCCACGAAGCCGTCCGGCTTGCCGGAAGCCACCACCAGGCCGGCCGGGCGCTCGCGCTCCACCTCGGAGAGCCGCTCCTCGAACCAGCCGAAGAGCCGGGAGGAGAGGGTGTTGACCTTCTTCGCGGGATCGTCCAGCCAGAGCCAGGCCACCCCATCCACCATTTCGACGCGTCCGGGTTCCTTCATGCGGCCATCCTAGGAACCATGCCGCAGTGTGTCAAGAAAACTCGGGAGCGGCTCCTGGAGGCCCAAGTTGGCATCTCGATTGCTACAAGGAAATGACAACGGGCGTAAGCCGTAACCAGCCCAGCTTTAAACTGAAAACCTAGGAGGTTGAGATGAAGACGTCCAAGCTCATGGCATTACTGTTAGTTCTCGCTCTGCCCGCGATCGGTTGCAAGACTCAGGAGAAGGCCGAAGTCGACGATCCGAACGACACCGCGACGGCCACCACCGATACCGAGGTCGCCGGGGTGGATCAGCCGAACGACCTGAACCCGGTCGAGGCCCAGACGATGATCGACGACGTGACCATCGGCAAGAAGGTCGACGCCGACGGCATGATCGCCACCGAAGACCAGGGCGACGACTTCGCCCCGGGCCAGACCGTCTACGTCACCATGAACGTCTCCGACACCCCGGCCAACTCGGCCGTCAAGGTTTCCTGGTTCGGACCGGGCGAGACCAAGATCAGCGACGACGAGAAGACCGTCACGGCGGGCACCAAGTACCTGACCTTCCAGGCCGATACCACCAAGTGGGCCAAGGGCGACTACCGCGCCGAGGTCTGGATCGGCGACGAGAAGGTGAACACCCAGCAGTTCCAGGTCGTCGACGCCGAGAACGCCGGCAAGTAGCACCGACAGCACAGCGCGACAGCTTCTCCCTTTTTAAAGGCGGCGCAGGAGCGCCGCCCTTTTTCTTTTTGGGAGAGTGTCAGGGGAGCAAGGAGATCAGTGGCAGGGCTGGGACTCGGGGATGCAGTTGGCGTTCTGCCCCTGGACGCAGCACTTGTAGCCGATGATGCAGAGCGGACAGATGGGCGTTGGCGGCTGGGCATTGACCACCGCCGAGCTGGTCAGGGCAGCGAGGGTGAAGGCGAGCCCAACGATTCGGAGAGCAGCTTTGCGCATCGGGATGTACCTCATGGGAATGAGCCTTCTCCATCGAAGGTCGGCTATATTTTCTCACAAACGCAGGGGACCCCGGCCGTGAAAATTCCACACCCGGTTTGCGAGTTTGACGGTGGTTCTGGGAAAAGTGGAAGCGGGAGGGATTCGACGCGGGGCTGCCCCGGAGCAGCCCCGTCGAAGGAGAAGGATCAGCGGCCGTTCTGGCTCTCGACCACAGTGATCTGCTCGGCCGTCAGGGTGCCGCCGCTGCTGCTGTTGCTCAGGTCGATCTCGACAACGTCGCCGCGCTCCAGATTGCTCGGCTGATAGCTCCGCCCCTGGTACTGAACCGTGGTCCCGGAGTCGTAGTAAACCACGACCCGATCGCTGGAGCGGCCGGACGTGGACGACCGGTCCGAGTAGCCGGAGTTGGAGGAGGGCTCGATCTCCAGGGTGCGGGCGCGGGTGTCGACATAGCGCACCGTGCCGCGCAGGAAGTCCGACCGGCGGTCATCGGTCCGGTAACCCTGCTGATCGCGGTAACCCGAATCGTCGCGGTACCCGCCCCGGCTGTCGCCCTGCCGGCTGTCGCCGCTGCTGGAGTCATAGAGCACCTGGATGTCCTGGACGACCAGGCGGTCGCCGGACTCGTCGATATTGGCCTCGATGCGGTCGCCGTTCTCGAGGTCCTCGGGCCGGAAGGTCTGCCCCTGATAGGAGACGGTGGTGCGGTCGTCGTAGTACAGGGCGACCTGGCGCCCCTCGCTGCCGTTGCGCAGGTAGTTGGCGTCGCTCTCGCGGGTCACCAGGATGCGCCGGCTCGCGGTGTCGACCCGGTCGACCGTGCCCCGCACGTCGGTGTAGCGGTCGTCATAGCGGCTGTTGTCGCCGCGGTTGCTGCTGCTGCCGGGGCCGCCCAGGATATCGGGGACGCCGGACGACCCGCAGGCCGTCAGGCAGGCCGCCGCGGCAAGCGCTGCCAGGAAGCTGGTGGATCGAATGCTCTTCATGTCGGTTACCTCCAAAGGGGGTCCGTCTCCCTTTTCTTTCCGAATGAAGAATTCTGCAGGAGTCATGCCGATTTCTGGCATGAACTCCGCAGATCCCTTGTTATCACCCCTGCGCCGCACCGCGGTCCCGCGGTACGGTTCCACTTTCAACACGGAGAATCACGGCATGAGTCAGATGTACACCGCCGAGATCAGGACGCTCGGCGAGAGCATGGCGCGCAGCACGACCGAGGCCCGCAGCTTCAAGATCTTCATGGATGAGCCGCCGGAGCTGGGCGGACGGGACGGCGCGGCGAGCCCGCTCGAAATGATCCTCGCGGCCCACGGCGGCTGCTTGAGCTACATGACCTTCTTCATCGGTAAGGAGCTCGGGATCGAGGTGAAGGGCACCGAGGTCGAGGTGAAGGCCTCGCTCGATCCGGCCAAGTTCGCGGGCAAGAACCGCGAGGTCCGCGCCGGTTACCAGGCCTTCGAGGTGGCGATCAAGGTCAAATCCGACGCAACCCCGGAGCAATTGGAAAAACTGCGTTCCGAGGTCGAAGCGCGCTGCCCGGTCAGCGACAACATCGCCAACCCGACCCCGGTCCACATCTCGATAGCGACGATCTGAGGCTTCTCCCAGCCCTCCGACCCCCGCGGGCCAGCCGGAGGGCGTCCTCCCCTCCCTTTCTCACCCCTGGCGATCCACTGGTTTCGGCAACAGCCCACGAACGACGGTCGCCCCGTTGATGATCACCGCCAGCCCGAAGGTCACGAAGTTCGAGATCATATGGACGTAGCTGTAAGTCCAGACGCTTCGTGAGACTTCGACGAACTTTCCGGCAGAGCCGAGGAAGTAGTGCCCACCTTCGGCGTAACCGCTCAAGGCGTCGCCGCCCAGCAAAAAGGCGCCGAAAGCGAGGAGAGCGAAGTTCAAAACGGCCACAAGGCGGATCCTGAATACGATGCGGTCGAACATGGGGCCCCCAGTGTTGCCAGGTGCTTCGTCTATACACCTCCTAATACTCCAGAGAGCAGCCGGAGGTTCCAAGATTTAGAGCCCGCCGGGCCCTTCGAATCGCTTCACCGTTGACGCCCTTACTTCCTCGCAAATTTCAGGTGAACCACGTTCGGCGCCGCGACCGTCTTGACCAGGACGAGGCCGTGCAGGTCGCCGACGTCGTCGAACAGGCGCTCGCCCCCGCCCAGCAGCATCGGCACCAGGTGAAGTTGCATCTCGTCGACCAGACCGGCTTTCAGGTACTGCTGTGCGGCCCGCGCACCGCCCGCCAGCGCGACATCCTTCCCACCCGCCGCGCGCCGCGCCTGCTCGAGCGCACTTTCGATGCCGTCGGTCACGAATGTGAAGCTCGTGCCGCCCTCCATCGGAAGCGGCTCGCGTGCGTGATGTGTCAGCACGAATACCGGATGATGAAACGGCGGATTGCGTCCCCACCAGCCGTTCCACGGATCCGTCTTGCTCCACGGGCCCGGACCACCGCCGAACATGTTACGCCCCATGATCGTCGCGCCGATGTTGGCGAGCTCTTCCTCCATCACCGGCGTGCTCTCGTTCACCTCGCCGCCTTCCTTGCCATGTGCACGCCGCCACGCTTCCAGCGGAAACACCCACTCGTGCAGCTGTTCGCCGCCAATGCCGAGTGGCTCCTGCAAGCTCTGGTTCATACCGGCGACAAACCCGTCCAGCGACATGGAAATCCTGAATCGAAGCTTTGACATGTTTCACCTTTTGATTGGTCGAGTGCGCCCAGGCTGTCTTCATATGCTTTTAATATCTGCTAATATTTCACCCTGGCCGCAGCGTCTTTGATGGGGCCTCTGATGATAAAGCACAATCGTGACGACTCGCCCGAGCTCGTCTCCTTCCCCCCGCAACTCGCAGTCCCCCACGAGGAGGGAAATCATGCACTACGTCGCGATCCGCACGATCCTCGCCGCCTGTGCCCTGCTCTGTCTGGGCACCACGGCAACCCAGGCCACGCCCCCTGTCGATGTCACCACCCTGCCCAGCGGTGGCAACGCCGTCGCCGTTGATGCCGACGGCAACATCTACGTCACGGGAACGGCCGACGCCCACTTGCCCGGGGCACGCCACCCCGTGGCCAATGCCAGCGTAGGCGCGGACGTCTATGTCGCGAAGCTCGATCCCACGGGCCGGCTCCTGTTCGAGACCGTCTTCGGCGGCCGCTACTACGAGGAGGGCCTCTCCATCGCCGTCGACGCCCGGGGCCGGATCTATGTCGTCGGAGTCACCAACTCGGCGGACTTCGCTGACCCGAACTTCACCAACTACCCGACACCGGGCGAAATCATCTGGCCGCCGTCCGACTCGATCCATTACAGCGGCGCGTTCGTCGCGGTGCTCGACCCCACTGGCTCGACCGTCCTCTATTCGCAGATCTCCTCCCAGGACGAGGAGAGCGTGTGGGCGACGGATGTCGCGGTGACCCCTGACGGCCGTGCCTATTATCTCGAGATGGCCAGCCCCTGGTACATCCCCGGCCTCGGCGCGTTCACGGCGGACGGGGGGCCGGTATCCTACCCGCAACTGTGGATGGGCTGCTGGGGCGGTAAGGCCTACATGACCGGGCTCGCGACCGATCCCGCCGGAAATCTCTATGTCTCTGGCACCGAATTCCTGGATGGCGGTAGCTTTGGATCCGAGGCGCTCGGCCAAGCCTACGTCGAGAAGCTCGATCCCCGTGGAGCGCATCTTTACGCGACCTGCCTCGGCACCGCGGATTACCTCTATGGGAACGACGTCGCCGCCGACCCGGCGGGCAACGCTTACCTGACCGGGCATGCTACGGGCCGTAACCTGCCCGTGGTCGGTGCGCTTCAGCCGGAGCCCGGAGGCGGCGGGGACTCTTTCATCGTCAAGCTGGGACCCACCGGCGAGGTGGTCTACTCGACTTACCTCGGAGGCAGCGGCTTCGACGAGGGGCTTGGCATCGCCGCCGATCCCTCGGGGGCGGTGCATGTGACGGGAACCACCACCTCGTCCGACTTCCCGAAAGTGCGTCCGCTGCCCGATGGGTGCGTCCCCCGGCCGGGGAACTCCTGCCGGTTCGTGGCGCGTCTTGGCCCCACGGGGGAGAAGCTCGACTTTGCGACCCTGTTCGGGCGGCCCTGGTTGACCAACATCGAATCCGGAGGTGAGCCGGTCGCCGCCGGGCCGCGCGGTGAGACCTACCTGGTCGATCGCGGTCCGCTCTTCCGCTTCGCCGCCAACCGCCCGCCCGACTGCACCGCCGCCGTGGTGAGCCCGGCCGTGATCTGGCCCCCCGACGGTCACATGGCCCCGGTCGCGATCACCGGGGTGACGGACCCCGAAGGTGGCGCGGTCGAGTTGAGCATCACCTCCATTTTCCAGGACGAGCCGAGCACCCCGGGAACGGCCGACGCGACCGGCATCGGCGCGCCGAACGTGTCCCTGCGCGCTACGCGCTCCGGCCCAGGCGACGGTCGCGTCTATCATCTGCACTTCACCGTCGCCGACGAGGTGGGGCTTGCCTGCACCGGCGAGGTGACAGTCTGTGTGCCGCACGACCAAGGCCGGGGACGCACCTGTGGCGACGGCGGTGCGCTGTTCGCCTCGGGCTCGGGAGGTGACCTCCGCTGAAACGGCTCACGAACGGCGACGACGTGCGGCGAGCTCGCGCGCGAGGGACAGGAGGCCAGAATACTTGAGCGATGGGTCGACATACGTTTGCAGGACATAGAAGAGGAAGTAGTAAAAACGTGCCGCCGACCACGCCAAGAGCAAGACGAAGAATGCGGTGGCGAAGCTGGGGTTGGCCATCAGGAGGCCGGCGGCGCACAGAACCGCCATCAGGAAGAAGAGTCCCGCCTTGAACGTCATTGCCTTGACTGACGTCAGCTCGCGCATTGTCTCTGCCTTACCACCTGAGGTTGCCTTCTCATTTGAGCCTCCGTGTTCTGGGTGTCAACACCCAGGCCTCGACATCAGGTGGGAAGAGGACCTACACCGCTGTATAGCCGCCGTCGACCGCCAGCACAGCGCCAGTCACATAGGAGGCGGCGTCCGAAGCGAGAAAAGCCACGGGGCCGACGAGCTCCTCCAGCCGGGCGCGCCGCCCCAGAGGAGTCCGCGTGCGGATGCGCTCTTCGGTTTCCGGTTTGGCGTGCTCGGCCACCATGCCTGCCATGATGTTTTCCAGATAACCGGGGGCGATCGCGTTGACCCGAATGTTTTCGGCCGCGAGCTCCAGGGCCATCACGCGGGTGAGGAGGATGACTCCGCCCTTGGCCGCGCTGTAGGCGGTCAAACCCGGAATGGCGACGAGACCGGCGATCGAAGAGATGTTGATGATCGAGCCGCCGCCGCCCTGAGCCCGCATCTGGCAGATCGTGCTCTGCGAGGCGTTGAGCACACCTTTCAGGTTGACGTCGAGCAGCTTCGACCAGACCTCTTCGGAGACCTGCCCCGCCGGCTCGGCGACGTCGATGCCCGCATTGTTCACCAGCACGTCGACCCTGCCGAGGCGATCTACCGCGAAACGTACCAGTGCCTCACAACTCGACACATCGGCGACGTCCACGAACGTAGAGACCGCTTCGCCTCCCGCGGCGCGGATGCGTTCCGCCGTCTCCCCAGCGCCTTCCTGGTTGAGGTCACAGACGACGACGCGCGCGCCCTGCCGGGCCAATCCTTCAGCCAGCGCCCGCCCCAGGCCGCGCGCTGCGCCTGTGACGATGGCGGCCCGCTGCGACAACGAAAAGAGATCCGTCTGCATTCGATCGTTCCTCCGGTCCGGTTGGAAACCTCAGCGCAGGACGAACACGAGCTCGGCGACGTCATTGCCGTCGAGCTCGATGCTCTCCTCGCGCTCGCGGCTGAAGCCGCACTTCTCCAGGACGCGGATCGAACCGAGGTTGTGCCTGGCCACGTGCGCGTAGAGGGGACGCTCGGTCACGAGGCGCAGGAAAGCGGCGAGCCCCCGGGTCGCGACACCCTTGCCCCAATGCTCCTTGCCGATCCAGTAGCCGACGAGGCGGACACCGTCCTGGAGCCAACTCCCCATGTAGCCCGCGACCTGGCCGTCAGCGAGGATCGTCTGTGTGACCGCCGTCGAGTTACCGAGGATGTTTGTCGCCCAATGTGCGTCGAAGGCTGCGCGGTCGCGGGAGGGGAAGGCGGCCATGCGCGTCGCGTCGGCGTCGAGTTGCTGCTCGTAGAAAATGGGGAGGTCGTCGGGCTCGATGTTGCGGAGTCGTATGATTGCCGTCATGGCTTCAATTGATAATCTTCGCCCAAGGGTCCGGCCCCTGCGAGATATTTCCGGGCGCGCACCAACTCCGCGATCTGCCGGATGTGCCCGATGTCGTGAAGCGCCCACTCGTGCAGCATCTGGGAGAGCGTGATCTCACCGGCCGAACGATGCAACGCCTTGCGGCCGCCGGTTTCCGCGGGCAAGCCTCGCAGGAACTCGATGTTGACTTCACGCTGGTCCTCGAAGTGCGCGAAGTCCTCCTCGGGGTCGGCGTTCCGGTATACGTCGAGATGCATCTGCGCGTCATCCGGTTCGAGCTCAGGAAGCTCCTCGGCGAGGAACCGGTCGAGCCTGGCGCGGTAGCAGTGCGCCTCGGAATGCGAGAGGTGCGAGAGCACCTCGGCAATGGAGAACCGGTCCGCGGCCGGCTTCCATCGCGCATCTTCTTCGGAGATCCCGGCCATCAGGCCGCGGAGGATGTCGGGAGTCGCTTCGAGCAGGTCGAGGCACGGAAGCACGTCGTTCATGAGAGCTATCCTACTATGCTCTCGCCGTCATCCACTTGAAACGGCTCCCAACTCGCCGTGCTCGACCTGGTGAGTTGTCATCCATGTTCTCCCTGATCCCCGGCCCCACGATTCCATGCGTTGGGCTGCCGTGCGACAAGGTGACGAACGCTGACGAGGAGCCACCATGCGAGGAAGGCCCAGAGAACGCTGTTTGCGAGTAGGGGGAGATAGCCCAGCAGACCGGAAAACAGCTCCCCGAACAGTATCGACCTGGTCATTAGCTTGAAGACAGGGCTGAGGAGGAAGTCGGATAGCGCTTCGACGGCTTTGTCGGCAGATGTCGGCGGTAATCCAGAGTCGAAGCGGTCCATTCCGCGTGTGAAAGCACGCAAGGCAAGTGAGACGGAGAGCGCAGCATGCACGGCGACGAACGTAAGGAAAAACTTCCGCGAGGGAAGCCAGACCGGTCTACGGGTGTTGCCCATGACACCTCACGCTCTTGGCGGTGAGCGCCCGGAAACCGTGCTGTTCGCGGTTTCCGTCCGCTCGACCGCCTGGGTTGGTCGCCCTACTGATACTTTCGATATTCGTATGCAGCTTCTCTACAACGACTGTTCCAATTCTACCTCGAACACCGTACTAGCGGCTGGCTGGGCTGGCACCTTCCAGAGTGCCAGCCGAATCGTCAGGATCGCGAGCCCCAGAGCTACCCCGCGGACGAATCCGGTGGGCTCCAGTTGAACGATACCGACGCCGCGTCACCCACGCTCTGCTCCACACCGTTTCCACCGATCACCTGCACGACGAATTGCAGCTCGGTCGGCCATGTCTGCCCTCCCAGCACAGGGAAGGCGAGCTGGCCGATCCAGTACATGGTGCCCGTCGTCCGTCCGAGCCAGACCTGCGCCGCGGCTTCGCCGACCGTATAGGTATACGAAACGTCGTAGGCGCGCACCGTCCCCGTGGACGGGGCGGTCCAGGACAATTCGATGTTCGCCGCGGCGCAGCCTTGCGGCAGCGTCAGCCACTCGGACTCGACGGTCAGATTCGTGACGCTCGAAGGCGCGCTCGTCAGCCCGCCGCTCTCGGTGATCACGAGCTGCCCGACATAGAGCTGTGGCGAGCCTTCGGTCAGTGCGCTATCACCGAGGACGACGCCGACGGCGAGAACCTCGACGACGTTGTTCGAGCTGTAGGTCGTCGGCAGGTCGGTGTACGACCGCAATGTCCAGGGCGCCGGCTGGCCGCTTGGCGCGACGGGTTGGATGGATGACGTCGAGGACGGCTTGACGATCACGACGTCATAGCCGGAGATAGCCAGCGATGAGAACGCCGTCGACGGCGAGGGCGTGAGCAGCAGCAGGGTCTGATTCGAATCGTCGAGCACCAAGCCGATGGCGATGTCAGCCGACGAGCCTTGCGCGTCCTGCAGCGCGTAGGCGACTTCCAATCCGTTCGCCAGCGGCCAGGCGGTGAGGTACAGGTCGACGACACTGAACGCGCCGGCCGCGGCATCGCTCCCCGCCGCCAGCAGCAACGAGGAGCCGCCGTCCAACGCGAAATCGTACGAGACGTCCAGTGTGAACGCATTCGCGTTGCCCGCCGCCGACCAGACCGAGTCGCGGTAGGTCATCACCACGTCCTGGAGCGAGAGATTGTTCCAGTCGCTGCCACCGTAGGCCTGTGTGCCGTGCAAGGGCCAGTCGAACTGGCGTCCCTGCCCCTGGTTGAACGTCGTGCAGAACGGCAGCGCGACCGGCACCGGCCGCGCGGGGATCACCGCGGCAATGCCGGACGCCGGATTCAGCCCCACGCCCCACAATCCATCCATCAGCGACTGGAACGACACCTCATCCGATCGATTGCTGAACGGCCACCCCGCACCCCACAAGGCGATCGAGACGCCGCCCTGCACGCACGGCTGCATGGCTTGCCACGTATTGAAACCATTCGGTGGCACCTGAACTCCCATGTAGACGTCGAGCGGCGGCCGGGTGAGCTTCGTAGCCAGCTTGGCGCTCGAGGTGATCATGGACGATGACCAATCGTAGTTGCAGAACATCCCGTCCGACACGATGGTCGAGCCGTTCTGGAAAAACATCTGGTTCTCTGCGCAAAGCTCGTTGAAGTAGCAGTCCACGTTGTTTTGTTTGGACTTGCCGTCGATGGTCTCATAGTACATGAGGAACGAATTCTGCGAATTGGCCTGCAATCCGGCGCGGAGCGTGGACAGGAACAGCTGGAAGTTGTCCACGTTGATCGTGCCGCCCCCGGCGTCGCCGACCCACGACTCGATATCGACCATGTAGCCGTCGAAGCCATAGTACTGCGCGATGGCTGCGAGCTGATTGGCGGCCGTCTTCGCCGTTGTCGAGTCGGCCATGAGCGTGTTGAAGTCGTTGAAATTCGGCGTCTGGTACGTGCTGATCGCACCGAGAATCAACACGCCGTTGCGGTGGCAGGCGTTCATCCACACCACCGGCGGAATCGTAAATACCGCGGGATTGGAGACCATGATGTCGATGTATTGCCAGCGGTCGAAGTTGAAGATGTCCTGGTTCGTGCCGCCGAGCGAGTCGGCGTCGAAGCCGGGCGTATACCCCGGCCCCGTCATCATCACGCGCGGTGTCGACGGCATTCCACCTCGACTGGCGAGGGGAACGGAACAGACGTTGATCGGATCGTTTCCGGAAACCCACGCGAGCAGCTCCGCCGCGGTGATCAGACCGCCGCTCTGCGGCTGGCTCGAGTAGTACATCGTGGTGGACGATGAATTTGCCATGAGTCGTTCTCCTTTCATCTCGGAAGGAAGTTTCCTCGAACAGGCGGCACGCCTTTCCTGGCCATTGAACGAATGCAAGCGCAAGCGCCATGCCACTGCTGTTGAAAGGGAAAAGCCCGCCACTGCAGCAAATTCGACCGTCGCGACGGTCCCGCTCGACCACCGGACGATACCGTCCGACGGTCATAACCCCGACCGTCAATCACCTCCGGCAGTTGAAGAGATG
Source organism: Thermoanaerobaculia bacterium (assembly GCA_036263295.1). Taxonomy (GTDB): domain Bacteria; phylum Acidobacteriota; class Thermoanaerobaculia; order Multivoradales; family UBA5704; genus DATAHG01. Next base: position 11,845 of record DATAHG010000107.1, read on the forward strand.
GGCGTCGATCACCCTTCTGAAGTAGCCTCTGCTCTCCTTATAGCATCGGCAACCTCGGTCAAATCGTTCCTGAATTGATGCCCACCCCGATCAAGAGCACATGCTTTTTCATGTCTGGTCCCCCTTGAGGGGTTAGAGGTCAGCCTCACCGTCGTGCCCCAGGCTGACCACCGCACAGGCGCAGGTTGTGCCAGGTCGCCTGCGCCGTAGAAACGTAGTTATCGAAGTCACACGGCGGCAACTAGAGCCAAAACGAAAGCAGCACTCCAGAAATGAACCGAATGAGACCTCTCACAAGATGGTCTCCTGAGCTCTGGGGGGCACCTGTTGGGACTCAAACCTCTACCTGCGCCGAGGCTGGCACTTCTTTGGACTTTATGCAGCTCGTCTGTAACCAGTTTACCGCTGGCTGCCAGCCCACGATCCGCTTTTCCGGAGATCCTCTCAGCCTGCGTCGGAGCGCCGATAAGTGTTGACCAGGACTCCGGACCGCAGGGGGCGGGTCTCGGCCAAGGTGAGCTTGGAAAACGCGAACCCGTCGGAGAACAGCTTTTGCCGGTGCCCAGCACGAGAGGGTAGACAACGAGGCGGTACTCGTCGATCAGATCGTGCTCGGCCAGCGTCTTGATCAGCTGGGTGCTTCCCCATACGCGGATCTCGCCGCCAGGCTGTGTACGCAGTTTCTCCACCGCGGCCGGCACGTCGGGGCCGAGGAGGTGCGAATTCTTCCAGCCGAGCTCGGTCAGCGTGCGCGACGCGACGTACTTGGGGATACGGTTGTACCTCCTGGTCAGTTCCCCCTGCAGACCCTCGGCGTTCTCGTCCCACACACCCCAGGAGGCGGCGAAGATGTCGTACGTCTTGCGGCCGAGCAGAAGCGCCTCGGTCCGGCTCTCCCAGTCCCGGACGAGCTCCCCGCCTTCATCGGACTTGTCCATCTCCGCGTCATAACTCATCGTCCAGCCGCCATGCTCGAAGCCGCCTTCACGATCCTCCTCCGGGGCTCCGCCTCCCTGGACGACGCCGTCAAGGGTGATAAATGCCTGCACCACGATCGTGCTCATGTTCGGTTCTCCTGCTCCGCAGCCGCTGCAGCGACGGGCTCGACGCGGCCATCCGAGAGCCCAGCCGCTCTCTCAACCCTCAACTTATCAGCTACTTAGAATCAGTCTAGGCCGGCCCTCCAAAGGTGTCAAGGCGGCGCCTCCCGCCCCCTTGAGCCCGCGCTCCGCCGCAGCTGCAAGGGCCATTTTCGGGACCGCTTTACAAGTCGGCTGGCACCGTATAGCTCAGCCCAGGAATCGGCTGGCACCTATTGGGGCGGGAGCCGTTCCCCTGGGAGCTATCGCGGTCTGCCACCAGAACCGGGAGGCTCGTCCGAAGAGAATGAAGAAGTCCCCTGCCCCACGATTCCATGCGCTCAGCAAGCAAG
>DATAHG010000108.1:0-6634 GCA_036263295.1 Thermoanaerobaculia bacterium
AGCTCGCGCGGCACGGCGATCTCGAACGAGTTCTCGAACCCGAGCGGGGAGATCCACCAGAGATCCCAGCGCGACAGGAACTCGCGCCGCACCCGCTGGAGCGTCTGCGCCGGCCCGCCCGACACCGGCTCGGTAAGGATCGAGACCAGCCCGGTGCCGGTGTACTCCGGATAGACGTCGATCGACCCGGTCCGCAGGGCCTCGAAACAGACCTGGGTACCCGCGAGCCCCAGCCGGCGCTCGACCGTCAGGCCGGTACGCGCTTCGAGGAGCTGGGCGAAGACCTCGCCGAGCAGGCGGCTCTCCTCGAAGTTCTTCGAGCCCACGACGATGCGGCCGGCCGGGGCGGCCGGGAGGGGGGCGGCGAGGAGCGCGAGCACGATTGCCAGGCCTGTGCGGATCGCCCACCAATGTAGAGACGCCCCGTGGGGCGTCTCCGGATCGGAGGATCGGGTTTGATGAACGATGGGGCTGGCCGGCACGTGCCGGTGGCCCGCGCCCGTAGCGCGCCCGGGAAGGGGTCTTGATGCCGTCAGGAGTGCCGCCGCCGCGGAGACGCCCCGCGGGGCGTCTCTACATTGGCGATCAGACCGGCCCATTTCCCACCTCCCGCAGCTCCAACAACTCCCGCACATAGGGATCCGCAGGGCTCTCCACCAGCTCCCGCGGCGGCCCCACCTGGAGCAACCGCCCGCCGCGCAGCACGGCCACGCGGTCGGCCAGACGGAACGCCTCCGCCAGATCGTGGGTGACCAGGAGGGCGGTCTTGCCCAGCCGCTGGCGCAGAGCCAGGAATTGCCGGTGGAGCTCCAGGCGGGTGAGGGCGTCGAGGGCTCCGAACGGCTCGTCCAGCAGGATCACCGACGGATCCGCCGCCAGCGCCCGGGCGAAGGCCACGCGCTGGCGCTGGCCGCCGGACAGCTCGGCCGGATAGCGGCCGGCGTAAGTCGCCGGGTCCAGCCCTACCAGGGCCAGCATCTCGCGGGCACGCTCCTGCCGGCGCGGGCGGTCCCACTCGAGAAGCCGGGGGACCAGCTCGACGTTGCGTTCCACGGTCCAGTGGGGGAGAAGTCCGCCGTCCTGGGGCACATAGCCGATACGGCGGCGCAGCAGAATCGGATCGGTCGCCGCGACCGGTTTCCCCTCCAGCCGGACCTCGCCGCTCGTGGGCTCGGCCAGGCGGTTGAACATCCGCAGCAACGTCGTCTTGCCGCTGCCGCTCTCGCCGACCAGGGCGACCGTCTCGCCGCCGCTGACCGCGAGGCTCACGTCCGACAGGGCGGGCGTCCCCGATCCGTAGATCTTGGACACCCCGACCGCCTCGAGAAGGGGATCCGAAATCGCCTGAGACACGGATGAAGCATAGCGGACTCGCCGTCCGGAGTCGTGATCGCGGTGTTACGATTCCGCCGGCCCCTCCGAAGGAGATCCCGAAATGAAGAGCGAGCATCTGCGGTTCCCTGGCGCGCGTGGAGTGACCCTGGCCGCCCGGCTGGAGAGCCCCGACACCCTTCCCACCGCCTACGCCCTCTTCGCGCACTGCTTCACCTGCTCCAAGGACCTCAAGGCCGCCGGCTGGATCAGCCGAGCCCTGGTGGACCGCGGCATCGCCGTGCTGCGCTTCGACTTCGCCGGGATCGGCGAGAGCGAGGGGGACTTCGCCGACTCCAACTTCTCGTCCAACCTGGAGGACCTCAAAGCCGCGGTGGACTTCCTGCGCCGCGAGCGCGAGGCGCCGCGCCTGCTGATCGGCCACAGCCTGGGCGGGGCGGCCGTCCTGGCCGCGGCGCGCCACCTCCCCGAGGTCCGGGCCGTCGCCACGATCGGAGCGCCGAGCGACACCCGGCACATCCGCGACACGCTGCTCCACCTCTCCCCCGAACTCGAAGCGCGCGGCGAGGCCGAGGTGGACCTCGGCGGCTCGCGGCCGTTCCGCATCCGCCAGCAGCTTCTCGACGACCTCTCCGAGGACCACCTGAACGATGCCCTGCAGGGCATGCGCAAGGCCCTGCTGATCTTCCATTCGCCGGTGGACGACATCGTCGGCATCGAGCACGCCCGCCGCCTCTACGAGGCCGCCCGCCACCCCAAGAGCTTCATCTCCCTGGGGATGGCCGACCACCTGCTGACCGACCAGAGCGACGCCCGCTACGTCGGCGAGGTCCTCGCCGCCTGGGCCGGGCGTTACCTGGAGGGGACACAGCCCGACATCGAGAAGATGCCGGAGCCCGGCCGGCTCGGCGAGGTCATGGTGACCGGCGGCACCGACCTGCGCCAGGAGATCGTCGCCCGCCGCCACCGCCTCACCGCCGACGAGCCCGAGTCCGTGGGCGGCACCGACAGCGGCCCCACCCCCTACGACCTCCTGCTCGCCGCGCTCGGGGCCTGCACCTCGATGACCCTGCGGATCTACGCCAACTTCAAGAAGATCCCCCTGGAGGGGATCCGGGTGCGGATGCTCCACTCCAAGATCCACGCCGCCGACTGCATCGCCTGCGAGACCAAGAGCGGCAAGCTCGACCGCATCGAGCGCGAGATCGAGGTTCTCGGACCCCTGACCGGCGAGCAGCGCCAGCGCCTCCTGGAGATCGCCGACCGCTGCCCGGTCCACAAGTCCCTCACCTCGGAGATCGACATCGTGAGCCGGCTCGCCTGACCGGTTCTCCGGGGGGTGTCCGAGTTTCCCTACACCGGCTGAAGCGAGATCGGACACCCCCGTCCTCGGCGGGAGACGGACACCCCCTCCTCCCGCCGGCGTCAAACCTTCAGATTTCCTCCAAAAGTCTGAAAATAAATCTCTTATCGGTTCTCCGCCGGACCTGGCACGAACCTTGGAGTAGACCCGGGACAGAGAAGACAGGGGACGCGAGGCACTCTCCCGGAGCACCCCGCACCCCCTGCCCTCCCAGAAGCGCCGTGACGGTTCCCGCAAGGCAACCTCCCGACCGCTGGGAAACCTCTCTCCCTCCTACCGGGATGGGTCCCTCCGCCCATCCCGGCTTTTTATTTCCCCTGGCTCTCCACGCGCCTCCCCGGGCGTCCTCTGAAAGGGCCCGCCGCGTCCTTGCGGAGAGACGAAGAGCCCCGTCCCCAACTGCCCAAAAATTGCGCGGACCGAGCTAAACCACAGATTCCAGGGAATATTCCCTGAACACTCCGGGTTGGCACGGCGCTTGGAAAAGAGGCTGGCAGGAGGTCCTATGCAACATGCGTAAGGCAACGTCGTTCATTGTCGCAGTCGTGATGTCGGTGATGACCCTGTCCCTGCCCGCTCCGGCGCAGGCCCACAACTGGATCGGTTACGGGCCGGGATTCAGGATCGGCGGCATCGAGCTCTCCATCTTCTTCGGTCAACCCTCCTACTCCCGCTATCGGGACTACTACTACCGCTCCGCCCGCCCCTTCAACTACCGCGGCCACCGCTGCAGCGACGCCTGCTTCCGCGATGGCGGCTACTACTACCACCACGAAAGCTGCCCGCTGGTCGCCGAGCACTTCCATCACTATGGGGTCCGCCGCGACGAGGTCTTCGACCGCTACGCCCCGCGCTACGACCGCTATGACGGCTATGGCCGGTATGACCGGTACGACCGCCGTGACGGGTACGACCGTTACGACGGCTACGACCGCCGCGACCGCGATCGCCGCGACGACCGCGACCGGTACGGCCGCCGCTACGACCGGGACGGCTACCGGGACCGCCGCGATGACCGGCGGGACCGCTATGACCGCGATCGGTACGACCGCCATGACCGAGGCCGTGGACGGGGTCACGACCAGGGCCGCGGATGGGGCCACGATCGGGATTACCGCAACCACTGAGTTTGAAGGCTGCTGTTTTTGACGCCGGGGTGAGCCTTTCCGGGGCCATCCCGGCCTTCTTCCTTCAGCGAACGGCGCCGAGGTCCCCGCTGTCCGGTATAGAATCGGATCCGTGAGCGAAGATGACGCGGTGGAGCCGCGGATCCTCCCCCGGTCCGAGCATCCAATCTCCCGCAAAGACATCGACCCGAATGCCCTGAAGGTCCTGTACCGCCTGCACCACGCGGGCTACAAGGCCTACATGGTGGGCGGCAGCGTGCGCGACCTGCTCCTCGGCCGCCGCCCCAAGGACTTCGATGTCGGAACGGATGCGCGACCCAACGAGGTCCGCCGGCTGTTCGGCAACTCCCGGATCATCGGCCGGCGCTTCCGGCTGGTCCATGTCTATTTCCACGACGGCAGCACCGTCGAGGTCTCGACCTTCCGGCGCGACCCCGACCCCGACGAGCAGCGCGGCGAGCCCGGCGAGCTCCTGATCACCAGCGACAACACCTACGGCACCCCCCGCCAGGATGCCTTCCGGCGCGACTTCAGCATCAACGCGCTGTTCTACGACATCTCGGACTACTCGGTCCTCGACTACTGCAGCGGCATCGACGACCTGGAGCGCCGCCTGGTGCGCTGCATCGGCGATCCCGGCCTGCGGTTCCGCGAAGACCCGGTGCGGATGCTGCGCGCCTGCGAGTTCGCCGGCCGCCTCGGCTTCGGCATCGAGCAGCACACCCAGGAGGCGATCCAGCACTACCGCCGGGAGATCGACAAGGCCTCGCCGGCCCGGGTGACCGAAGAGATCGCCCAGCTCCTGCGCTGCGGCCACGCCGGCTCCGCCATGCAGTGGATGCTCGACCTCGGCATCCTGGAGGTCATCCTGCCCGAGGCGTACGCCATGCTGGCGGCGGGAGAGCGGGGGATGGGGGACTTCGGACAGATCCTGCCGGTGATCGACCGGCTGGTCGCCAAGGGGAGGCAGCTCCCGGACAGCGCCCTGCTCGCCGCCGTGCTGCTCCCCAAGGTGCTGCTGCGGCGTTACGACATCGAGGCCTCCCAGAAGCGCCCGATGACGCGGGCGGCGATCGAGACCCTGATCCAGGAAGAGGTCTCGCCGTTCCTCGCCCGCTTCACCGTCTCGAACCTGCGCTCGCAGCAGATCCTCCAGGCCCTCTACGGGTTCCAGCTCCTGTGCGAGCCCACCCGGTCCTCTCACGAGCGGGCGAAGATCGCCCGCAAACCCTACTTCGACGACGCTCTGTTGCTCTTCGAAATCCTGGTCCTCGCGACCGGCGAAGGAGGGGAGGCGCTGGCCGAATGGCAGGGCGCCGCCAAGCACCGTACCGTGCTCAAGGCCCCCGATCCGGCCGAGGCCCGTTCCCGTCCACGGCGGCGCCGGCGACGGCGCAGCCCGGCCTTGTGAACGGTTTCACAAACTCCCCGCCCCTGGCGTAGGATAGGAAACCGTCCGAGGTTTCCAAGAGGAAAAACCATGTCCTGGTTCACTGACTTCACCCGGTCCGCAGTGGGCAAGAAGGCGGTGATGGCCGTTACCGGCATCATTCTCTTCGGCTTTGTCCTGGTGCACATGATCGGCAATCTGAAGCTGTACGAGGGTCAGAAGTATCTGGACAGCTACGCCGGATGGCTGCGGGAGGTCGGATCGCCGGCCGTCCCGACCAGCGGCCTGCTGTGGCTGGCCCGGATCGTCCTGATCGCCGCCGTCGTCCTTCACATCTGGGCCGCCTACACCCTGACGCGCGGCAGCCAGGCCGCCCGGCCCCACCGCTACGAGCGGTACAAGCCGGTCCACCTGAGCTACGCGTCGCGCACCATGCGCTGGGGCGGCGTGATCATCGTGCTGTTCGTCGTCTACCACCTGCTGCACCTGACGGCGGGCGCCGTCCACCCCGACTTCCAGGAGGGCAACGTCTACCACAACGTGGTGACCGGCTTTCAGGTCTGGTGGGTGGCCCTGTTCTACATCGTGGCGCAGGTCGCCCTCGGCTTCCACCTCTACCACGGGCTGTGGAGCCTGTTCCAGTCGCTCGGCTGGAACCACCCCCGGTTCAACCATTGGCGGCGGGCCTTCGCCCACGCCTTCGCCTGGATCATCACGCTCGGAAACATCTCGTTTCCGGTGGCCGTGCTGACCGGCCTCGTCCATCTATAGAGGAACCCCGACCATGAAGCTCGACAGCAAGGTTCCCTCTGGCCCCCTGGAGACGAGGTGGGAGCATCACCGCGACCACCTGAAGCTCGTCAATCCGAACAACAAGCGGAAGTTCACCGTCCTGGTGCTGGGCTCCGGCCTGGCCGGCGCCTCGGCCGCCGCCAGCCTCGCGGAGCTGGGCTATGACGTGAAGTGCTTCTGCTTCCAGGACACCCCGCGCCGCGCCCACTCGATCGCGGCCCAGGGCGGCATCAACGCCGCCAAGAACTACCACAACGACGGCGACAGCGTCTTCCGGCTCTTCTACGACACCGTCAAGGGCGGCGACTTCCGCTCCCGCGAGTCGAACGTCTACCGCCTCGCCCAGGTCTCGGTGAGCATCATCGACCAGTGCGTCGCCCAGGGCGTCCCCTTCGCCCGCGAGTACGGCGGCCTGCTCGACAACCGTTCCTTCGGCGGCGCCCAGGTCGCCCGCACCTTCTACGCCCGCGGCCAGACCGGCCAGCAGCTCCTGCTCGGCGCCTACCAGGCCCTGTGCAAGGAGATCGCGGCGGGGCGGGTCCGCATGTACCCGCGCACCGAGATGCTCGACGTGGTGGTGGAAGACGGCCGCGCCGTCGGCATCGTGGTCCGCGACCTGGTCACCGGCCG
>DATAHG010000109.1:0-1871 GCA_036263295.1 Thermoanaerobaculia bacterium
ATTTCGCCTCGCCGGTCGAGCGGTCGAAGGTGAGCTGGGCGCGCAGGTCGGGGCGCCCGCGGTCGCCCGCCGTGACGTTGAAGGTCACCGGCGCCTCGGCCGAGGTGGGGATCCGCAGGCTGAGGCTCTGCCAGCCGGGCATCCGTTCGGCCGCCTGGCGCTCGGCCGCGGCCCACATCTCGTCGAGTCCGTCGAGCTGGAGCTCGTCCTGCCCGCGCTCCCCTCGATTTCCGCGCTCGCCGCGTTCGCCGCCGCGGCGTTCCCCGCCCTGGGGACCGCTCCCGCCGCCCGGGCCGCTGGGGCCGGCCTGGCGCGGCGGCTCATCCCCGGCGAGGCGGAAGAGCAGGGCGTTCGCCCAGGGGAAGGACATCACCACGCCGGTCGAGACGATCAGGACGAGGGGGAGCCAGGACCAGATTCCGATCGCGTGGTGCCAGTTGAAGTCGCGCGCCTTGCCCGAGACGCCGCGCCGGAACCAGGAGCGGATCCGGACCTGCCGCCGGGTCCACTTGCGGGGGAGCCACAGGAAGATGCCGGAGAGCACCAGGAACAGGAAGGCGAGGTTGCTGATCCCGGTCACCTTGCGGGCGGGCTCGCGGCTGTCGTCCTTGGCGCCGAGCCAGCGGTGCCAGTCGGTGACGGCGCGGAAGAAGGCGCGGATGCGCGGGGAGGCCTCGCCGAGGATCTTCCCCGAATAGGGGTCCACATAAAGGGAGCGCTCGCGACCGAGGCTGACGAGGACCGGCGCGGCCGGATCGGCCTGGCGGGTCACACCCGAGGGAGGGGTGGGGCCGGGCTCCGCGGCGCGGACCTTGGCGAGGAGCGTCTCGACTGGCAGGGGGGCCGCGCCGGGAGACGGGGGATCCGCCCGGAAGCCGCGGTCAGCCCACTCGACAACCTGGCGCTCGTACATCAGCAGGGTGCCGGTCACGCACATCACGAAGATGACCAGCCCCGCGAGCAGCCCGGCGGCCAAGTGAAGCCAGAAGAGGACGGATCGGATCCGCGGGTTCATCGCACCTCCCAAAGCAGGGGTTTGTCTTCGTTCTTCCTCGCCCATCCGACTACTGTTGAGACGATGTCTCAATATCGTGGAAAAATTCTGGACTATTCCAGTCCGGATTGTCAATACACTTCCTTGCATGGAGGTTGACAACCTGCCGGAGGAGGTCCGGCGCGCCCGCGAGCTGGTCCTGCGCTACGGCTGGAACGCCATGGCGTACCAGATCCTCAATCCCGGCATGCGGTACTGGTTCTCGGCGGACGGCGAGGCGGTGATCGGGTATGTGCTCGCCGGCCGCTGCCGGGTGGTGGCGGGGGCGCCGGTCTGCGCCGAGGAGCGCCTCGCCGCCGCCGCCGACGAATTCGCGGCCGACGCCCACCGCCGCCGGCAGTGGATCTGCTATTTCGGCGCCCAGGACCGGCTGGTCGACACCCTGGCCGAGCGGAGCGAGCTGCTGCTCGGCGCCCAGCCGTCCTGGGATCCGCGGCACTGGCCGGCGATCGTGACCGGTAAGGCGTCGTTGCGCGCCCAGCTCGCGCGGTCCCGCAACAAGGGAGTGGGCGTCCGCCTGCTGCCGGCGGAAGACGGCGACACCTCGGCCTTGCAGCGCTGCCTCGACGAGTGGTTGGCGACGCGGGGGCTCCCCCCGATGCACTTCCTGGTCGAGTGGAACATCCTGCCGCGCCGGCTCGACCGCCGGGTCTTCGCGGCCGAGCGCGCCGGGGAAACCGTGGGTTTCCTGATCGCCTCGCCGATCCCGGCCCGCGCCGGCTGGCTGATCGAGCAGATCATCCGCGGCCAGGGGGCGCCGAACGGCACGACCGAGCTGCTGCTCGACGCGGCGATGCGGGCGCTGGCGGCGGAGGGG
>DATAHG010000110.1:0-5538 GCA_036263295.1 Thermoanaerobaculia bacterium
GGTGGAGCAGATCCGGGCCGAGCTGCGCGAGTCCCAGGCTCGCCTCACCGATGCCCGGCGGGAGCTGGCGCGCCAGGAGAAGCTGCGCGAGGCGGGCGTCACCGCCCAGGCCGAGCTCGACTCCGCCCGCACGGCGGCCGATGTGGCCGTGGCCCAGCTCGGCACCACCCAGGCCCGCCTGCGCGCCCAGGAGGCGCAGCTCGCCTATACGGTCATCCGCTCGCCGCTCTCTGGCGTGGTGATCGAGAAGAACGGCGAGGTGGGGGAGATGGTCGCCCCCGGCGGCTTCACCTCCCAGCAATCGACCGGCGCGATCGTCCGCATCGCCGACCCGGCGTCGCTGGAGGTCGAGGCCGACATCAACGAGAGCTATATCAACCGCCTGAAGATCGGCCAGCCGGCCTCGATCCAGGTCGACGCCGTGCCGGACCGCGCCTACCAGGGGAAGCTGCGGCAGATCATCCCGACCGCCGACCGCCAGAAGGCGGTGGTGCAGGTCAAGGTGACGATCGACGATCCGGACGAGCGCCTGGTGCCGGACATGAGCAGCACCGTCACCTTCCTGGAGACCGGGGTGGACCGTTCCGCCCTGCAGGCCAAGCCGCGCATCTACGTGGCGCGCGAGGCGGTCCGTAACCAGGGCGGGACCTCGGCCGTATTCCTGGTCGAAGGCGACCATGTGAGGGAGACCCCGGTGCAGCTCGGCCCCGAGTCCGAGGGGCGCTTCGAGGTGCTCTCCGGCCTCAAGGGGGGCGAGACCCTGGTGCGCAGTCCGGCGGCCGATCTCAAGGACGGACAGCGGGTGCGCGTCGCAACCGGGTCCTAAGACTCTGAGCAGAGCCAAGAGGAGATCAACGTGTCCATCGTAGAAGTCCAGGACGTCTCGAAAAATTATCAGCGGGACGACTTCACCGTGAAGGTCCTCTCCAACCTGAGCCTCGCCGTGGAAGAGGGGGACTTCGTCGCCCTCATGGGTCCCTCGGGGTCCGGCAAGAGCACCCTGCTCAACCTGCTGGCCGGCTTCGACCGCCCGACCGAGGGCCGCCTTGTCGTCGCGGGGCAGGACATCACCCGCCTCAGCGAGAGCGACCTCGCGGTCTGGCGGCACCGCCGCATCGGCTTCATCTTCCAGTTCTACAACTTGATCCCGGTGCTGAACGCGCTCGAGAATGTCGAGCTGCCGCTCACCCTGACCAAGCTGCCCAAGGCGAAGCGCCGGCAGAAGGCCGAGACCGCCCTTAAGGTGGTGGGGCTCGCCGACCGCCTCAAGCACTTCCCGCGGCAGCTCTCGGGCGGCCAGGAGCAGCGCGTGGCGATCGCCCGCGCCATCGTCACCGATCCGGCCCTGCTGCTGTGCGACGAGCCGACCGGCGACCTCGACGCCCAGAGCGCCGAGGACATCCTCAATCTGCTCAGCGAGCTCAACCAGCAGTTCGGCAAGACCATCGTGATGGTCACGCACGATCCGCGCGCCGCCGAGCGGGCCCGGGTGGTCCTCCACCTGGAAAAGGGCCAGCTCGCCAGGTCGGCCGAGCGGGTGGCCTGAAGGCCGCGGAAAGGGGCATTCGATGGGCAAGCTGATCTGGCGGAACCTCCTGCGCAACAAGCGGCGCACCCTGCTCACCCTGGCGAGCCTGATGTTCGCCGTGGTGCTGCTGACGTTCCTGACGGCGTTTCTGGACCTGCTCACCAACACTGAGGCGGCGGTGGACAACCGCCTGGTGGTGAGGAGCGCCATCTCGCTGGCCAACCCGCTGCCGGAGAGCTATGGGCCGCGCCTCCAGCGCATCGACCGGGTGAAGGCGGTGACGCCGCTCAACTGGTTCCAGGGCGTCTACCTGAACGACCGCCCGGAGAACTTCTTCGCGCGCTTCTCCTCCGATCCGGCGACCCTGTTCCAGGTCTTCACCGAGTACCGGATGAGCGACGCCGAGAAGCAGGCCTGGGCGGCGGAGCGCGGCGCGTTCATCGCGGGCAAGGCCCTCGCCGACAAATACGGCTGGAAGATCGGCGACCAGATCTTCATCAAGGGGGACATCTACCCGGTCGATCTGAACCTCACCCTGCGCGGCATCTACACCGCGCCCGGGGTGGAGTCGTCGGAGAAGCAGATCTTCTTCCACCGCCGCTACCTGGAAGAGGCGATGAACAACCCCGGCATCGTCGGCACCTACTTCCTGCTGCTCGACTCGCCGGACGACGTGCCGGCGGTGGTCGAGAAGGCGGAAGCGATGTTCGCCAACTCCGAGTCGCAGGTGCGGGCCGAGACCGAGGCGGCGTTCCAGCTCTCCTTCCTGGAGATGATCGGCAACGTCCAGTTCCTGTTCCAGGCGATCGGCATCGCCATCGCGGTGTCGATCTTTTTCATCACCGCCAACACCATGGCGATGGCGGCGCGCGAGCGCACCACCGAGGTGGCGGTGCTCAAGACCCTGGGCTTCCAGGGCGGCCAGGTGATGGGGATGGTGATCTTCGAGGCGGTGCTGGTGGGGCTGCTGGGCGCCGCCATCGGCTGCGCCGTGTCGGCGGCGGCGATCACCGGCATGGCGCGGCAGCTCGACAAGGTGTTCCCGTTGTTCGGCACGCTGGCGATGACGCCGCGTGCCTGGGGCGTGGGCCTGGGCATCGGCCTGCTGGTCGGCCTGGTCTCGGGCCTGTTCCCGGCCTTTTCGGCCTCACGGCTGCGCATCGTCGATGCGCTCAGGAGGGTGGCGTGAAGATCCCGCTCAAGTACAACATCCGCAGTCTGTTCGTGCGCAGCGGCACCACCCTGATGACGATCGCCTCGATCGCCTTCGTGGTGCTGGTCTACATCGGCGTGCTGGCCCTGGCGGGCGGCCTGCGGGTGGCGTTCGCGGCGAGCGGCGACCCGCGCAACGTGCTGATTCTGCGCGAGGGGGCCAAGACCGAGACCGAGAGCTTCTTCGACCAGGAGAAGGCGCGCCAGCTCGCGGCCTTGCCGGGCGTCGCCCGCGGCGCCGACGGCCAGCCGCTCGCCTCGGGGCAGGTGATCCTGCTGCAGATCCTCAAGCGCAACGACGGCAGCGAGAGCAACGTCGCCCTGCGCGGCGTCGAGCCGGCGGTCTTCGCGATCCGGCCGCAGATCCACATCGTCGACGGCCGGCAGTTCGAGCCGGGCAAGGGGGAGGTCATCGTCGGCAAGAACCTGGCGGAGCGCTTTCGCGACCTGAAGCTCGGCAATGAGGTGACGTTCGGCCGCATCCGCTTCAAGGTCGTCGGGGTCTTCGACTCCAACGGCGGCAGCTTCAACTCCGAGGTCTGGGGGGGCGCGCTGGATCTCCGCAACGCCTTCCGCTCCAGCAGCTCCTCGTTCTCGTCGACTCTGTTGCAGGCTTCGTCGCCCGACCAGGCGGAGGCCCTGGTGCGCACCATCCAGGCGGACCAGCGCCTCAAGCTGCAGGCGATGTCCGAGACGAAGTATTTCGCGCAGCAGGCGACCGCCAACTCCGGGCAGTTCATCATCCTCGGCAACGTCCTGGCCGTGCTGATGGCGTTCGGCGCCTGCTTCGCGGCGGCCAACACCATGTACGCCCAGGTGTCGGCGCGCTCGCACGAGATCGGCACCCTGCGGGCGCTCGGCTTCCGGCGGCGCAGCATCCTGGCGGCTTTCATGGTGGAAGCGGCGCTGGTCGGGCTGATCGCGGGGGTGGTCGGGGCGGCGCTGGCGCTGCCGCTCAACGGCCTGACCGCCGCGACCATGAACGGCATGACCTTCAGCGAGATCACGTTCGCGCTGCGCACCACGCCGGACATCCTGGCCGGCGGCGTGCTGCTCGCCCTGCTCACCGGGGTGGTCGGCGGTTTCCCGGCCGCCTGGTCGGCGTCGCGCCGGCCGGTGACGGTGCTCCTCCGCGAGCATTGAAAAGGGATGGGTGTGGGATAGAATCGCCGCGGTGCGACGCCCGCGGATCCTGCGGCGGCCGCCAGTCACTCTCCGAGGAGACCTGGATGTCTCAGACTGAAGCAACGAAAGAACACTCCGCCGGCGCGGCCGATGCCGCCGGCGTGGCCACCGTGGAAACTCCGCCGGAGACGGCGCGGCTGATGCTGGATGGCAAAGAGATCGAGCTGCCGGTCGTGGTCGGTTCCGAGGGCGAGAAGGGGATCGACATCTCGGCGCTGCGCGCCAAGACGGGCGCCATCACCCTCGACCCCGGCTACGGCAACACCGGAGCCTGCGAGAGCGCCATCACCTTCATCGACGGCGAGGCCGGGATCCTGCGCTACCGGGGGTATCCGATCGAGGACATCGCCGGCCGCGCCCGGTTCACCGACATCTGCTACCTGCTGATCAACGGCGAGCTGCCGGGCCCCGAGCAGCTCCGCAAGTTCGAGGAGGGGTTGACCTACCACAGCCTCCTCCACGAAGACATGAAGAAGTTCTTCGAGGGCTATCCCGCGGGCGCCCACCCGATGGCGATGCTCTCGGCCATGGTGGCGTCGCTCTCCGCCTACTATCCGGACGACGCCAGCATCGACCTGAACGTCACCCGGCTGCTGGCCAAGGCGATCACCATCGCCGCCTTCTCCTACAAGAAGAACATCGGCCAGCCCTTCATGTACCCGCGCAACGAGCTGAGCTACTGCGCCAACTTCCTGCACATGATGTTCTCGGTGCCGGCGGAGCCCTACAAGGTGAACCCGGTCTTCGAGCGCGCCCTGGACCTCTTGCTGATCCTCCACGCCGACCACGAGCAGAACTGCAGCACCTCGACGGTCCGCATGGTCGGCAGCAGCCAGGCCAACCTGTTCGCCTCGATCTCGGCCGGCGTCTGCGCCCTCTGGGGCCCGCTTCACGGCGGCGCCAACCAGAAGGTCATCGAGATGCTGGAGCGCATCCGCGACGACGGCGGCGACTACAAGAAGTATGTCGAGCTGTCCAAGGACAAGACCTCGAACTTCCGCCTGATGGGTTTCGGCCACCGGGTCTACAAGAACTTCGACCCGCGGGCGCGCATCCTCAAGAACACCTGCGACGAGGTGCTGGCGGAGCTCGGGGTGAAAGACCCGCTGCTCGACATCGCCAAGTCGCTGGAGGAGGTCGCTCTCTCCGACGACTTCTTCATCGAGCGCAAGCTCTACCCGAACGTCGACTTCTACAGCGGCATCATCTACCGGGCGATGGGCATCCCGACCAACATGTTCACGGTGATGTTCGCCCTCGGCCGCATGCCCGGCTGGATCGCCCACTGGAAGGAGATGCTGGACGATCCCAGCACCCGCATCAACCGCCCGCGGCAGATCTACACCGGCCCGACGCAGCGGCCGTTCGTGGCGCTGGACCAGCGGTAAGGAATCCCCCTCCCCTGTAGGGGCGGCCCTATGTGGCCGCCCTGGGTGGGGGGCCTCTTCGGCTTTCCCACCCACCCAGGGCGGCCACGCAGGGCCGCCCCTACGAACCGCCGTCCTTCTCCCGGTGGAACATCCGGTGGAGCCGCTCATGCGCCTTCTCCCGGAACCCCTCCAGGCGGTGCCAGGCTTTCGGCCAGCGGGCCAGGAGACGGCGGAGCCCCCGGT
>DATAHG010000111.1:0-8554 GCA_036263295.1 Thermoanaerobaculia bacterium
TCAGGCGGGGGGCCAGCTTGTGGCCGGTGCGGACGTTTTCGAGTCTCATGGCTTTTCTCCCTCTTGCAAGACGCTCAGGGCGCGCCGCAGGCGGGCCTGTCCGGCTCCCAGGGCGGTGCTGATCGTGATCTCGAAGATCGCTTCCTCCGAGTAGCCGGCCCGCCGGAGCGCGGCGAGATCGTCCTCGGTGACTTCGTAGGCGTGCCGGGCGACTTTCTCGACAAAGGGGGCGAGATCCGGGGGCAAGGATCCGGCGGAGTCGGTGTCCGCTGTGGCGATCTGCGCGGCGCGGCTCTCGGCCGCCGCGCGCAGGGCGGGGTCCACGGCTCCGGGGGAGCGCAGGACGGAGTCGATCAGGGCCTGGACGAGTTGGGCATAGCGCCGCATCGCGGACCTCCCGGGCTTGCGAGTGGGCCGATTCTAGATCAGAACAGGTCGAAGACCAGGATCCGCCCTTCGAGCGGCCCGTTGCGCACCGGGATGCGGCGGCGCGGCCGCAGGCCGATCTGCTTGCCGCGGTCCTCGCCGGCCAGCACCACCGCGGTCCAGCCGCGGTAGCGCTGCTTGAGGAGGTCGCCGAGCTCGCGCCAGCGGTCGGCGTCGGTGCCGATGCGGGCGCCGTGGGGCGGGTTGACCACGACCAGCCCGGGGCCCGGGGGCGGGTCGAAACGGGCGGCGTCGCCGCGGGTGAGGACGGCCCGGTTGAGGAGGTGGGCCCGGCCGAGGTTGGCCCGAGCCGCCTGGAGGGCCTCGGCCGCGAGGTCGTTGCCGAACAGGCCGACGTCCGGCCCCGGCGCCGGCAGGGTCTCGCGGCGGATGGCGGCGAAGGCCTCGGCGTCAAAGCCGGGGAGGTCCTGGAAGGCCCAGGTGGAGCGCAGGAGCCCCGGGGCCCAGCCGAGGGCGATCCAGGCCGCCTCGATCAGCAGGGTACCGGAGCCGCACATGGGATCGACCACCGGGCCGCGGCCGTCCCATCCCGCGGCGAGGATGCAGGCCGCCGCGAGCTGCTCGCGCACCGGGGCGGTGGTGGTCTCTTCGCGGTATCCTCGGCGGTCGAGCGGCTCCCCCGAGGTGTCGAGCAGCAGGGTGGCGCGGTCGCGGTGGAGGCGCAGGCGCAGGTGGAGATCCGGACGGTCCCGTTCGACCGAGGCGCGGCGGCCGTAGCGGTCGCGCTGGCCGTCCACCAGGCCGTCCTTGACCGACAGGGACGCCCAGCGCGAGTCCCGCACCTGCGAGGCGGTGCAGGTGGCCTGGATGGCGAAGCTGCGGTCGGGGTGGAGCAGGGCTCCGGCGTCCACCCCGGCCTGGGAACGCGCCCGCCCGCCGCCGCGATGGGAGCCCGACAACGACCGGCCGGAGACCAGCTCGCGGGCGCCGGCGGCGAGCGCGGGGCCGTCCGGCCCGTCCCAGCTCCCCAGCTCGACCAGCACCCGGTTGGCGGTGCGCAGCCGCCAGTTGGCGCGCCAGCAGTCCTCCCAGGTGCCGGCGAACGCCACTGCCCCCTTTTCCAGCTCGATCCCGGCGAAACCGAGGGCGCGCAGCTCGGCCTCGACGAATTCTTCGAGACCCAGGGCGCAGGTGGCGATCAGCCCCAGGGTGGGCGCGGGAGTGGGGGAGGTCGGCGGCATGGTGCGGGGAGCATACATCCCCTCGATCTGTGACAAAATCATGATCTCCAACGCGGCAAAAAAGGCATGAGAATGGATTCTCGTGCCCGGGGGGATTCATGTCGTCATCCTTTCTCAAGCAACTTTCTTTCTTCGAAGAAGTAGGGATGGAGGAGGCGGGCGAGCTGGAGGCGCTTGCCGAGTCCCGCTCCTGCAAGGCCGGCGAGGTCGTCTTTCGTAAGGGGGATCTGTGCGACGGCCTGTACGTGGTGGAGGAAGGGGGCGTGATGATCCGCCGCGAGGAGCCCGGGCAGCCGATGGAACGGCTGCGCGACCTTGGGCCGGGGGAGGTGTTCGGGGAGATGGAGGTGCTCGACGGCGGCGCCCGCCGCCAGCTCAACGCCCGGGCAACCAGCCCGGTGCGGTTGCGGCGCATCCCGCTCGTCCCGCTGCTCGCCTTCTTCAAGGCTCACCCCACGGTCGAGACCCGGCTGCGCACCCTGGCGATCCACCGCCGCACCTCGCGGCTGCGGTCCCGCCTCGGCCCCACCTCCCGCCGCGAGCCGCGCATCTGGGTGGACCGCCCGGTCCATCTCGCCGTGCCCGGCGGCTTCCGCGTCGAGGTTCATCTGGAGAACCTGTCGCACGGCGGGCTCTGCCTGGTCGGAGCGCCGGGCGAGTGGCAGCCCGAACGAGCGGTGGACTTCTCCCTGGGGACCGACGGGCGCCCCGACCTGCTGCGGGTCCGCGGATCGGTGCGCTGGCGCCAGGACGGCGCCGTCGGGATCGCCTTCGAGCTCAGCGAGAGCGCCGGCTCGACACAGCACCGCCGCCGGGTCGATCAGGCCCTGCGCGAGCTCGTCCCGGCTCCTGCCAACGGCTGAGAACGGCCGAGACCGTCCTCCTCTCCCTCCTCCGGGCCGGGCCCGCAGTCCCGGGGCCCGCTCCCTCCGGCACCTCGAATATGAGATCATTTCGACGAGTCCGTCGTAGAAGAGAAGAGGAGCCGATGTTGAAGCGCAAAGTATCCGGATCCGTCCTGCTCGTCCTCGGAATGGCTCTGGCCGCCCGCGAGGCGCACTCCTGCACGACCTTCTGCCTGCGCCACGGCGGAGAGGTCCTATACGGCAAGAACTACGACTGGCACAACGGCAACGGCTACCTGATGGTCAACCAGCGCGGGGCGACGAAGGCGGCGATGGTCGGCACCCGGGACCGCCCGGCCTCCTGGGTCTCGAAGTACGGCAGCGTCACCTTCAACCAGTGGGGGCGGGAGTTTCCGTCCGGCGGGATGAACGAGGCCGGTCTGGTGGTCGAGTTGATGTGGCTCGACGCCACCCGCTATCCCAATCCCGACGATCGCCCGGCGCTCGGGGCCCTGGAGTGGATCCAGTACCAGCTCGACCGGTTCGAGCGGGTGGACGACGTGGTCCGCCAGGCCGCGCGGACGCGCGTGGTGGCCCAGGCCCCCTTGCATTACCTGGTCTGTGAGCGGTCTGGGCGCTGCGCCACGATCGAATTTCTGGACGGCCGGCTGGCCGCGCACAGCGGCGCGTCCCTGCCGGTGTCTGCGCTGGCCAACGATACCTATGCGGACTCCGTAAAGTTCCTGCGGAGCGCGCAAGGCCAGGCGGAAGGGGACGGGGGCCGGTACAGCTCCGGCCGCGGTTCCCTGGAGCGTTTCGCCCGCGCATCGGCTATGATGGAGCGCTACGCTCCAACGAGTGGCTTTACACCGGTGCAGTACGCTTTCAACATTCTGGATCGTGTCTCCCAAGGGTCGTTCACGCAATGGAGCATCGTCTACGACCTCCGCAACCGGAAGATCCATTTCAAGACCCGGGAGAACCGCCAGGTCCGCTCCGTCAACCTGAAGGCGTTCGACTTTTCCTGCGGCGGCAAGCGGCTGGCCCTCGACCTCGAAAGCCCCGGAGCGGGGGACGTCACGCTCCAGCTCGCCCCCTACACCCCTGAGAAGAACCGGAGCCTGGTCGTCCGCTCCTACGAGATCACCCCCCAGTTTCGGGATACCCCCAAGAATCTGATCGCCGCCATGGCCGATCATCCCGAGCGCGTCTCTTGCGCCCGGCAACGCTGATACTTTTGAGGACCTGTAACATGCGCAAGCTCAATGTCCTTCTTCCGGCCCTTTTCCTGGCGCTCTTGCTGGGGCCGGCTTTCCCGGCATCGGCCACGACCATGGTCATGGCGACCGACGCCCAGCTCGCCGACCAGGCGGCCGTCATTCTCCAGGGCACGGTCCTGTCGGCCGGTCCCTCGGCCACCCTGGTCGAGCGGCCCGTGACGGAGTTCGAGGTCCAGGTGGACCGCGTCCTCAAGGGGCGGGTGGCGGCCGATCAGGTGATCGTGCGGGTGCCGGGCGGCGTCCGTCCGGACGGCATGGCGCTCAAGATCTGGGGCACGCCGGAATTCCAGTCCGGCGACCGCGCCCTGCTGTTCCTGGTGCCGAACCGGGACGGCAGCTACGGGGTGCTCCACCTGGCGATGGGCGCCTTCCGGGAGATGCGGTACGCCGGCCAGCGCCTGGCGGTGCGCGACCTGTCGGAAGTCGGGTTGATGAGCAACGACGGCGGCGCCCAGGACGGCAGCGTGGAGGTGACGCGGGATTTCGACGCCTTCTCGACCTGGGTGGCGGACCGCGCCGCCGGCCGCGTGCGCGAGGCCGACTATCAGATCGAGGCCTCGACGGACGGCCTGCAGGCGGCGGGCGAGAAGTTCACCTATCTCCAGGGCGTGCGCCGGCGGTGGTTCGAGTTCGACCGCAACGTGAGCATCTCCTGGAAGGCCCACGAGGGGGGCCAGCCGGGGATGGCGAGCGGCGGGTTCCCGGAGTTCCAGCAGGCGCTCAACGCGTGGAACAACGATCCGGCCACCAACATCCGTTACCGCTATGACGGCACGTCGAACCGCACCACCGGGTTTGGCAGCTTCGACGGCCAGAACGTGATCCTCTTCGAGGACCCCAACAGCGAGGTGTCCGGCACGTTCACCTGCTCCAGCCCCGGCAACGGCTCGGGCGTCCTGGCGATCGGCGGCCCCTGGTTCTCGTCGGGCCAGCCGGAGCCGGTGCCGATCGCGGGCGCCGACATCGTCATCAACAACGGCGCCGGCTGCTGGTTCAACACGGGGGCCCGGGCGGCCCAGGTGTACGCCCACGAGCTCGGCCACACGCTCGGCCTGGGGCACTCCTGCGGCGATACGGCCTCCGGCTCCTGCAACACCAACGAGAAGAACGAAGCGCTGATGCGCGCCAACGCCCATGCCGACGAGCGCGGCGCCGTCCTGGGAGCGGACGACAAGGAAGGCATCGCGACCCTCTACGGCAACGGCACCACCCCGGCGCCGAAGCCCGCGGCCCCCTCCGGCCTCACGGCGACGGTGGTTTCCAGCACCGAGATCCGTCTCACCTGGACGGACAACGCCACCAACGAGACCGGCTTCCGGGTGGAGCGCAAGACGGCCGGCGGCAGCTACACGGAAATCCTGCAACTCGGAGCCAACGTCACCACGGCCAACGTCACCGGCCTGACCGCCGGAACGGCCTACACCTTCCGGGTCCGGGCCCGCAACGGCGCCGGTTTCTCGGCCTATTCGAACGAGGCGACCGCCACCACCACGGGTACGGCGTCCAAGCCCAACGCTCCCACCAAGCTCGCGGTCAGCTCGGTCTCGGGCACGTCGGTGAGCCTCACCTGGCAGGACAACTCCTCCAATGAGACCGATTTCGTGGTCGAGCGCAGCTCGGCGGCCGGGACCTTCGCCATCGTGGCGACGCTGCCGGCCAACACCTCTTCCGCCACCATCACCGGCCTGACCGCCGACACCCCCTATACCTTCCGGGTGCGGGCCCGCAACGCGAACGGCGGCTCCCTCAACTCGAACGAGGTGAGTGTGACCACGGACGGCGCCGGCGGCGCCTGCGTGGCGAACGGGAACACCCTCTGCCTGGCGGGCGGCCGCTTCAAGGTCCGGGTCCAGTGGCGCACGACCGGCGGCCAGACCGGCGTCGGCGGCGCGTCTCCGATCTCCAATGAGACCGGCACGTTCTGGTTCTTCGACGCTTCGAACGTCGAGCTGATCGTGAAGATCCTCGACGGCCAATCGATCAACCACTTCTTCTGGACCTTCTACGGCGGCCTGTCGGACGTCGAGTACTGGATCACCGTCAACGACACGGTGACCGGGGAATCGGCCACCTATCACAACCCGCAGGGCAACTTCTGCGGCAAGGCGGACGTGCGGTCGCTGCCGGGCAGCGCGGTGGCTCCGGTCAACGCGATCGAGCTCGGCGACGCCCCCAACTTCACTCCGGCGACCGGCGCGGCCTGCGCTCCGGGCACCCTCTGCCTGCTCGGCGGGCGCTTCCAGGTCGAGGTGACCTGGCAGAACGGCGGCAACAGCGGGGTGGGGACGCCGGTGGCCCTCTCCGACCAGAGCGGCATGTTCTGGTTCTTCAACTCGTCGAACATCGAGCTGGTCACCAAGGTGATCGACGGCACGAGCCTCAATCACAAGTTCTGGTTCTTCTATGGCGCCCTGTCGGACGTGGCCTATCAGATCCGGGTGACGGACACCACGACGGGCACGGTGAAGACCTACAACAACGCCCAGGGCAACCTCTGCGGCAAGGCGGACACCACCGCCTTCAACGAATAGCAAACCGATCCGGGCGCCAGAGCGGCGGTCTCACCGTCCTCCCTGGCGCCCCGACCGTCCTCCGGCGAGGCCACCCGCGCCTCGCCGGCTTCCCCTCCAGTCCCCCGCAGTTATTCCCATCTTCTTGATTCTGAACGAGCTTGGGCGCGCGCCGGGGAATATTCCCGCACCTGGCATTGCCGTTGCTGTTCCGAGGTTTCAGACGGGTGTTCAAGAGAGAGGAGAAAACGATGAAATCAGGACGTACCCGCACAATACTGGTGCTGATGGCCTTCTTCCTGCTCGCGGCCGCGCCGGGCTGGTCCCAGCCGCAGCGCTACCGCTCCCGCCCCTACGAGAGTGATGGCTCGTTCCATCTTCGCGTCGGATTGTTCCAGCCCGAGGGGGACTCGGACTACTGGAACAACAAGGAGCGCGACTTCACCGGCGACATCGACGACTTTGAAAACGTTTCGATCGGCGGCGACTACCTCTGGTCGTTCAGCCCGCGGGTCGGTCTGCTGGTCTCGGGCAGCTACTTCCAGGGGGACTCCACCAACTCCTACCGTGACTTCGAGGACAACTTCGGCAACCGTATCCGTCACGATACGACGCTGCAGATCTCCTCGCTGACCGCGGGCCTGCGCCTGCAGCTTGCCGACGCGGGCTCGCCGGTCATCCCCTATGTGGCGGCCGGCGGCGGCCTCTACTTCTGGCGTCTGGAAGAGGACGGCGACTTCATCGACTTCGGCACCAACCCGCTCGACATCTTCAACGCGCAGTTGGAGTCCGACGGCGCCGCTCCGGGCTTCTACGGCCTGGTCGGCCTGGAAGTGCCGATCGGCCGCACCATCTCCGTCTTCGGCGAGGGTCGCTGGACCCAGGCCGACGACGACCTGGAAGGGGACTTCGAGGACTTCGGGAAGATCGACCTCTCCGGCCGGGAGTTCGCGGCCGGGCTGTCCTGGAGCTTCTGAGAAGTAAAACCCGTGCCCGGTGGCCTTGATCCGCCGCCGGGCACGCCTCGCCCTGGGCGTCCTCTCCCGTATCGGCCAAAAGGAAGATTCGTGATACCAATAGAGAAACTCTCTGGAGGGTGTCATGTCTTCTTCCAACTCAGGCGCCCGGACTGGAGCCATGTCTTGGCGACAGGCTGTCCTCGGGCTGCTTCTCCTCGTCCTTCTCTTCTCGTTGGCCAGGGGGCTGACACGCACTCTGCAGCCGCAGGATGCCGTGACGGGGAAGCAGAGAGCCACGGCCACGATTGAAGGAAAAGGTCTTCAGACAACCGCCTGGATCAATCAGGATCGTGCCCAGATCGGCCGGCCCGTCCGGGTCTGGTTCCAACTCGAGAACGGCACGAAGGAGGCCGTCTCGGCCCGGGTCCTCCTGTTCGAAGCGCCAGGCTTCGGGAAACCAGGCGCGGTCGAGAGGTCTTTCAAGGGTTTTCCGTTCTACCTGGCCGGCACGACAGGCAAGCCGGTGCCCCTTTCGAAGGCCACTCTCCAGGTACCGGCGGCAGGATCGACCTATTTCTGGGTCGAGATGGCTCCGGCCTGGTGGTCCGGCAACTCGATGGTGACCAGCGTGGTGCAGTGGCGGAGCGGGTCGGGAGAAACCTTTCTACAGCCGCTCGACGTAGGCCCCGTGCGGCTGACGAGCCCGGTCCTCCTGGTGGCCTCCAATGCGGTCGAGACTCTCATGTCCCTGGTCGAGACGTTCGCGATCCCCCTCGGCCTGGCTTTGGTGGGCTGGCTTCTGCAAGGGAAGCTGCAGGAACTTTCCAGGCAGCAGCAGGCCTGGGCCTCCATGCTGCCTGCAAGCCACAAGAGCAACTCTGAGTTGTACCTGCCGCTCATCAAGGACATCACGATGTTGTCCAATCGGCTGAAGAGATATGAAAGCGGGGGTGGAGAAGAGCAATGCAAGGAAGCCTTCTTCTTCCTCCTCCTCGCGATGCGGCGGATGAGAGAGGTGGGAGCCGGGGGAGGGTTCTACTTGAAGGACCGGAAAGGGGAAAAGATCGTAGCACTCTGCTGGAACGCATTCGTGTCACGGCTCACCAGGAACATGGACCCTTACGAAGACCTGAGCTCCGTCGTCGACTCGATCAAGCTCGACGAGAGCTATTCCCGTCATCTGGACAAGGTGAGAAGACTTCCCAACCTGGAAGCGAAGAGGGTGGCGCTGCAGCAGAAGTTTCGCGGCTGGGTTGATGGCGTCCATCCACGCGACGAGCGGGACTTCTGCGTGATCCGTCTGTTCGGATTGTTGCTGCACTTCGAGATCAA
>DATAHG010000112.1:0-9959 GCA_036263295.1 Thermoanaerobaculia bacterium
GCCCGCCTCCAGGATCTGGAAGTCGTCGGCCGTGAGCCCCTTGACGGGGTGGCCGTCGGAGTCGAGGACGGACGAGTACAGCTCGACGAGCTGGACGTCCACCTCGGCGAGGTTGGCCGGGGCGCGCAGGAAGCGGGTGTCTTCGCCCCGGCTGCCGTCGTCGAGGGTGGCGACCACCGTGAGATAGGTGAGGTCCCCCTGGGTCGGCACCTGGATCGGCGCCTCCCAGGGGCCGTTTTCGAGGGTCGCCACGGTCTTGTCGTCGACCTTGAACTCGACCTTGAGGACGCGGCGCTCCTCGGGGACGACGACCTGCGCCCGGGCGGTGATGCGGCCGGTCGGACGCGAGCCGCGCCGGGGGTCGGTGATGATCACCCGGAAGGCGCCGCGCGGCTGGTTGAGCGTCACCTCGTCGGCGGCGACCAGGGTCCCCTCGGCGTCGTAGCCTTCGACCCGCACCACCTGCTCGCGCGGCAGGGAGGCGAGGCGGACCTCGACCGAGAACGGCGGCGAGGTGCGGGAGAGCTGCTGTTTGCCATCGACCAGGAAGACTACCCGGGCGATGCGCTCGCCGGTCACCAGGGCCTCGGCCCGCCAGACGCCGACCAGGACGTCGTCCGGCGGCGGGATCAGGAGGAGGGTGTCCTTGCCCACGACCGTGGTGGCGACGGCCTCGCCGCGGCCGGCGGCCTCGACCGCGCCGGCCAGCCGGGTCTCGGGGCGGGACGGCACCGCGAAGCCGCGCGCCAGGCGGGCCTCGGCGCCGGTCACCTCGTCGCGCACCTTGAGCCGCAGCAGGAAGCTCTGGTCCGGCCGCAGCGGGTGCTCCAGGAGGAGGGCCACCGGCTGGCCGGCGGCCGGCGGCGGCAGCTTGTAGCGCACCCGCAGGTCTTCGAAGCCGCGTCCCTCGTGCTCGATGCGCCCCTCGACGGTGAGGCGGACGAATTTCTTGCCGTCCTCTTCGGTCACCCCGAGGCCGTCCCCCGGCAGCACGCCGAAGAGGAGGCGGGTGACGAGGCGCTGCCCCTGGCGCTTGGGGAAATCCCACTGCGGGTCGGTGAGATCCAGGCGGGCCGGGGCGGGCGGCACGTCGGTGCGCGCCGCGGCCTGGGCCCAGGCGGCGAGGCTCGACGGCGCCGCCACGATGGCGGCGCGGTCCTGCGGCGCCACCCGGCGGAACTCTCCGGCGGCGTTCTGGCCGCCGAGCGGGGTGGCCTGGTTGTCTGCCCCGGCCATGGGCTCGCGCAGGCCGGCGATGCCGGTGGCCTTATCGACTTCCGGGGTCTCCTTGCAGAGCTGGATGTCGGGCCGGGCGCCGGAGATCCGGCCGCGCAGCTCGTCGAACTGCTCCATGAAATATTGCATCTCGGAGGTGTAGAGGGCGCGCTTGGAGTCGATCAGCAGCCAGAGCTGCCAGGGCTCGCCCGGCGCCGGCTGGTAGACCACCAGCGGGCGCTCGTCAGGCCCGCCGTAGTGCCACAGCTCGGTCGGCACGAAGGTGACGCCGCAATCGATAACCTGGCGCTCCAGCGGCTGCCCGAGCAGGAAGAGGAGCTGCCAGCGCACGTCCACCGGCGAGGGGAACTGCGCGTCGGCGAGGCGGGTGCGCCGCTCGATCCCCTCGGCCAGCTCGTTTGGGCGGGTGTCCGGCAGGGGGTCCGCGGCCAGGAAGTCGCGCACGAAGTCGCCGCGCGCCGCCTCGTCCATGGCGAGGAAGCGGTCGCGCTGGTCCGGCGTCAGCAGCAGGCCGGGGCCGTCCTGGAAGAAGGCGCGCTGCGCCTCGGGCCAGAGGAGGGGGTCGGCCGGGTCCGGGCTCTGGGCCAGGGCGGGCAGGGCGAGGAGGAGAGCCCCCACCAGAATCATGGTTCGCATCACGCCTATCCTCCTGTCTTTGCAGTCCTTGCTGTCCTGAGCCAGGGTATGAATAGCAACCTCTGATAAACATCTCGCCCCGGGAGGGGCGACGCATCTGTAGGCCGGGGTTTCAACCCCGGACGGGGCCGGGAGGAGCCTGTTCCAGACCGGCCTTGCCCTCGGTCGCCTCCGCTCGTCCGGGGTTGAAACCCCGGCCTACAAGGGCTCCGCCCCTCCGGGGCGAGATGTGGATAAGACGTTGGCATAAATACCCGGGCGGTCGAGGCCGGTCGACTTTCAAGCCACCCTTCTCACGGGTAATACCCGCGCGCCGCCCGCACCTTCAAACCGCTCTTGCGGCTCTTCACCTCGACCGGGCGATAGCCGCTCTTGGCCCCTCCGGCGCTCGCCTGGAAGGCCAGGAGGTAGCGGCTGCGCACCTCCTGCTCGATCTGCTTGTAGATGGAGGCCAGCTCTTCGGCCTTGCTGACGTAGAACGTGCGGCCGCCGGTCGCCTCGGCGAGGTTGCCCAGCTTGTTGCGCACCGGCACGTTGGCGAAGGGGATGTTGAGGCCGATCGTGTAGATCGAGACGCCGCTGCGGCGGGCGTATTCGAGGGCGTCCTCGAACTTGGCCGAGCTGGCGGTGTCGTCGCCGTCCGACAGCAGCACGAGGACGCGCTGCCCCTGGGTGGCCCGGAAGTAGTGCAGGCTGGCGATCAGGGCGTCGTGCAGGGCGGTGCCGCCGACCGCCTGGAGGCCGTCGAGCGCCTCGGTGACCGCCTCGACGTCGTCGGTCGGCGGCACCAGCAGGTCGGGCTGGCTGTCGAAGCGCAGGGCGAAGCAGCGGTCCCCCGGCTTGATCACGTTCTTGAGGAAGCCGGCCGCGGCCTGGCGCGCCTCGACCAGCGACGACTCCATGGAGCCCGAGGTGTCGAGGGTGATGCCGACGGTCAGCGGCAGGTTCTCGACCAGCTCGAACTTGGTGACCGGCTGCGCCTGCCCCCCCTCCAGCACTTCGAAGTCGTCGGCGGTCAGCCCCTTGACCAGGTTGCCCGAGCGGTCGGTCACCGTGGCGTAGAGCTCGATCAGCTTGACGTCCACCTTCTCCATGTAGTCGGGGGCGCGGACGAAACGGGTGTCCTCCAGGCGGGCGCCGCCGTCGAGCGTGGCGGCGGCGGTGACATAGACCACCTCTTCCTGGGGGATGTCCACCTCGGCCTGGTAGGGCGCCTTGTCGAGGGTCGCGGCCGGCTGGTCGTTGACGCTCAGCTCGACTTTTTCGACCCGCCGCCCCTCGGGCACGACCACATCGACGCTCACCCGGGTGCGGCCGGAGACCGCCACCCCTTCGGCCGGCTCGACGATCTTGACCTCGAACGCCTCGCGCGGGCGGTTGAGGATGATCTCGTCGGAGGCGACCAGCGCGCCCCCCTGATCGAAGCCTTCGGCCCGCACCTTCATCTCGGTCGGCGCGTTGCCGACCCGGATCTCGGTGGTGTACGGCGGCCGGTTGCGCGACAGGATCTCCTTGCCGTCGAGCTTGAAGGTGACGCGGCGGATGCGCTCGCCGGTGACCAGCGCCTCGGCGCGCCAGAGCCCGAGCACCACCTCGCCTTCGGGCGGCAGCAGGACCAAGCTGTCGGCGGTCGGCGGCTTGGCTTCCCCGGTCGCGGAGATCCCCTGGAGGGCCGCGGCGTTCCAGGTGGGGGACGGAGCGGGAAACCGCGGCACGGCAAAGCCGCGGGCGAGGCGGGCCTCGGCGCCGCTCCCCTCGTCTTTGACGCGCAGGCGCAGCAGGAAGGACTCGCCGGGGCGCAACGGCTCCTCGAAGCTCAGGGCGACCGGCGTGGCGTCCCCCTCAGGCCCGCCGGGCCCCTCGGGCACGTTGACGGTGTAGCGCAGGCGGAACGACTCGAAAGGCTTGCCCTCCTCCTCGACCAGCCCTTCGATCACGAGCTTCCTGACTTTCGCGTCCTCCCCCTTGATGGCGGCGAGGGCGGTGGCGGGCAGGGTGAGCAGCCCGCGGGTGGTCATGCGCTGGCCCTGCAGGGAGGGGTAGTCCAGCTCGAGCTGGACGCCCGTCAGCGGCCGCGCCGCCGCGGCCTCGGGGAGGGTCGTGGCCGCCGCCGCCCGCGCCCAGGCGGCGAGGTCCCCCGGCGGATCGAGGAGCCCTTCGCTGCGGCCCGGCCGCATGCCGTAGGTCCGCGACTTGGCCGGCTCGGCCTCGCGCTCGCGGCGGGTCGGCCGGACGCCGGTCAGGCCGGGGATGGCGGTGGCGCGGTCTACCCGGCGGGCGTCCTTGCAGAGCTGGAGGTCGAAGCGCCGGACGCGGCCACCGAGCTGCTCCCACTGCTCCAGCCAGTTCTCCATCCAGGGGGTGTAGAGGGCGCGCTTGGAATCGCCCGGGGCCCACGGCTGGTAGGGCTGGTCCGGCGCCGGCTTGTAGACGACGATCTGGCGGTCCACCTCCTGGCCGTCAGAGATCCCACGGTAGGTCCAGATCTCCAGGGGCTTGAAGGCGGTGCCGCAGTCGATGCCGAAGCGCTCGGCCGGCGGCCCGTTCAGGAACAGCAGACGGGCCCGGGCGTCGGTCGGCGTCATGAATTCGGCCGTGGCGAGGCGCCAGCGCCGCTCGATCCCCTCCTGCAGCTCGTTGGCCGGGGTGGCGGGGAGCGGGTCGCGCAGGAAGCTCTCGATGAAACGGCCGCGGCCGGCCTCGTCGAGGCCGGCGAGCTCGGTCCGCTGGTCGGCGGAGAGGAGCAGCCCGGGGCCGTCCTGAAAAAAGGACCGCTGCGCTTCGGGCCAGAGCAGGGGATCCGCCATCGCCACGGACGGGGCCACGGCGGGCGCCAGGGCGAGGAGAGCGAGCAGACCGGGAAGAACCGAAAAATAGACGTTCTTACGCTTGGGCACGGGTACCTCTGAAGGGCGGGGCTTGCACGGGGGGTGCCAGTCTCCCCCGCGGGGGACGAGGTTGGCACCGGGCGCGCGACAGACTACTATGGGTCCAGGACCATCTATGGCCAGGCATCTCCGCAACGCCCCGATCCGCACCTGGGAAGCCGGCGACAACGTCCAGGGCTTCGCGCTCCTCACCAAGAAGGAGATGCGGCAGGACCGCAACGGCAAGAGCTTCCTCGACCTCGAGCTGGCCGATGCCAGCGGCTCCATGGTGGCCAAGATCTGGTCCGACAGCCCGGCGCTCCACAACCCGTTCGAGATCCACCACTTCGTCGCCTTCCGCGGCTCGGTCAAGAGCTATCGCGACCAGCTCCAGCTCTCGGTGGACGATTGCCGGGAGGCCGTCGAGGAGGACCGCCTGCGCGGTTTCGACGAGGCGAAGCTCATACCGTCCACTCGCGAGGACATCGGTGATCTGTGGCGGAGACTGGAGGCCGTGCTCGACCGCGTCCAGCGGCCGGTGCTGCGGCTCCTTGCCGCCCGCACCTTGCAGATCTACGGCGCCGAGCTGCGCGAGCATCCCGCCGCCAAGTCGATGCACCACGCCTACCGCGGCGGCCTGCTGGAGCATGTCGTCTCCATGGCCGAGCTGGCGCTGCGGGTCTGCGAGCACTATGGCGATCTCGACTCCGATCTGGTGCTGGTCGGCGTGCTGTTCCACGATCTCGGCAAGCTGCGGGAGCTGGGGGCCATGCCGGTCAACGACTACACCCTGGAAGGGCGGCTCATCGGCCACATCGTGATCGGCCGGGACCTTCTGCGGGAACAGTGCGCGGCCATCGAGGGATTCCCGGCCGACCTGCAGCTCCTGCTGGAGCACATGGTCCTCTCCCACCAGGGCAAGAAGGAGTTCAGCTCGCCGGTCGAGCCGATGACCCCGGAGGCCCTGGTCCTCCATTTCGTGGACGATCTCGACTCCAAGCTGAACCAGCTTCGCGCCGCCCGCGACGCCAACCCCGGCATCGTGTTCCACCGCGGCCTCGGGCGCTTCGTCTACCTGCCGCCGGCCGCCACGCCCGGCGAGCCGGATCTCCTGCCCGCCGATCCGACAGCGGAAGCGGAAGCTCCAGTGTCGATGCAGGAGCTGCAGAGCCGGCTTTTTTCGCCCGGCTAGCCCGATCTCGGGCTCCCTCGCGCCAAAACCGCTGTACACTCAAAACAGCCGTCAGCTTTCCGCCTCAGAAGTACTCCAACGCGGTCCCGCAGCCCGGCGGGCACCGCACTCTACTGCTGGACTCCGTTGGATTCCATTTGCGAGGGCTGCCGGCATCCGGTAGTCGTCTATTGCTTCACCCCGGCAACGGGGAGAGAGGAGAGCTTCATGAGGATGGGAATGAGATGGATGGCGCTCGGCCTGATCGTGGCCCTGTGCGCCGCCCCTGGATTCGCGGCGCCGCAGCCGATCGCCCGGGTGGACGTGGGCACGGCCCAGGTCTCCTGGGAGCCGCTGGTGTCGTATCAGAAGATCGTCCTGACGGTGTCGGGCCCGGGCGGCACGCTGCGCCGCGAGTTCGAGGCCAGCCAGCGTCCGAGCTTCGACCTGGCCGAGCTCGACAACGCCGCCGACGGCGCCTACACCTATGAGCTGCGCATCGCGCCCGTGCTCTCGGCCGAGGTGGTGAAGGCGCTGCGCGCGGCACGCAAGAGCGGCGACGCCGCGATCGTGGCCCGCCTTCAGAAGGAAGGCAAGCTGCCGGAGGTCGCCGTGCAGAGCGGCAGCTTCACCGTGGCGGGCGGCACCCTGGTGCCGGCCGACCTGCGGGAGGCGCCGACCGCCGCGACCGGCAACGCCCGGACCGGCGCCGGCAACCTGACCCCGGCCATCGCCGAAGACGACGTCATCGCCGACGACCTGATCGTCCAGGGCAGCGCCTGCGTCGGCCTCGACTGCGTCAGCGGCGAGTCGTTCGGCTTCGACACCATCCGGCTCAAGGAGAACAACACCCGGATCAAGTTCGACGACACCAGCGCGTCGACCGGCTTCCCGGCCAACGACTGGCAGCTCACCGCCAACGACTCGGCGAGCGGCGGCGCCAACAAGTTCTCGATCGAGGACGTCACCGGCTCCAAGGTGCCGTTCACGGTCACGGCCGGCGCTCCCACCAATTCGATGTTCGTGGACTCGACCGGCCGCCTGGGCCTGCGCACCGCGACCCCGGTGCTCGACCTGCACATCGCGACCTCGAACACCCCGGCCCTCCGCCTGGAGCAGAACAACAGCGGCGGCTTCACCGCCCAGACCTGGGACATCGGCGCCAACGAGGCCAACTTCTTCGTGCGCGACGTGACCGGCGGCTCGAGGCTGTCGTTCCGCATCCGCCCCGGCGCGCCGACCAGCTCGATCGACATCGCGTCCGACGGCAAGGTCGGCATCGGCACCGCCAGCCCCGCCGCCCAGCTCCACGTCGCCTCGGGCGAGGTCCGCTTCCCGCCGGGCTCCGCCGCCGCGGCCGGCAACAACACCCACTTCAACTTCGCCACGGACGGCAAGAACTACATCCGCGGCACCACGATCATCGCCGACAACGGCGGCTTGGTCGGCATCGGCACCGCCAGCCCGGCCAACCCGCTGCAGATGGGCAGCGGCGCCTTCGTGAGCGCCGGCGGCGTCTGGACCAACGCCTCCAGCCGCGACTTCAAGGACGAGATCCAGGACCTCTCCGCGGCCGACGCCGAGAAGACCCTGGACGGGCTCAACCCGGTGACCTACAAGTACAAGAACACCGAGAACGAGCACCACGTCGGCTTCATCGCCGAGGACGTGCCCGACCTCGTCGCCGTCGAGGGCCGCAAGAGCCTGTCGCCGATGGACATCGTGGCCGTCCTGACCAAGGTCGTCCAGGATCAGAAGAAGGCGATCGAGGACCTGAACGCCAAGGTCGCCGAGCTCGAGAAGACGGCCCAGGCCAATCAGGCCGCCCAGACCAGCAACTGAGCCTTCCCGCCGCACCCTCCCGCGCCGGCCTGCCCGGCGCGGGAGATGTAACGCCCCCTCCCCCTCCCCCGCCTCCTTTCTTCAGGGGTTTCGAAGGGCGCCGGTCCCTGGACACCGGCCAACCGGCACCGAGCTGACAGAGCCTCTGTCACTCCACCCTTCCAGCCCCGCAACGGTAAAGGAGGTAGAGATGAGAAATCTGACGAGATGGGCCGCGCTCGCCGCCCTGCTGGCGCTGTGCGCCGGGGTGAGCCCCGCGCCGGCCGCCGCGCAGGAGCCCCTGGCCGCGCCCCGCATCGGCTCGACCGCGGTGGATTGGGCGCCGCAGGTGGCGGGCTACGACCGCCTGGTGCTCACCGTGACCGGGCCGTGCGGCGTGGTCCGGCGCGAGTTCCTCGAAGGCACTCTGCCGTCGCTCAAGCTGAGCGATCTCGACGGCACCGACGGCTCGTACCGCTATGAGCTGCGGCTGGTGCCCAAGCTCTCCTCGGAGGTGTCGACGGCTCTCAAGGACGGCCGCAAGAACAACGACGCCTGCGTGATCGGCCGCCTTCAGAACGAGGGCAAGCTGCCGGCCGTGACCGCTCAGTCGGGCTCGCTCGCCGTCTTCCGCGGCGCCTTCGTGCCGCAGGACGGGGCCGACAACAAGAGCGCCTTCGTCAGCGACTTCGACAACGGCGAGCCCGCCCCCGCGAGGAGCGCCAGGGCCGCCAAGGCCGCAGCCAGGGGCGGGCTGACCGCCGCCACCGCCGCCGACCAGGTGATTGCCGACGACCTCGTCGTCCAGGGCAGCGCCTGCGTCGGGTTCGACTGTGTCAACAACGAATCCTTCAGCTTCGACACGATCCGGCTCAAGGAGAACAACCTGCGGATCAAGTTCGAGGACACCAGCGTCGGCAGCTTCCCGAGCAACGACTGGCAGCTCACCGCCAACGACTCGGCGAGCGGCGGCGCCAACAAGTTCTCGATCGACGACGTGACCGGCGCCAAGACCCCGTTCACCATCGAAGCCGGGGCTTCCACCGACAGCATCTTCGTCGACAACACCGGCCGGGTGGGCTTCCGCACCGCCACCCCGGTGCTCGACCTCCACGTCAATACCAGCAACACGCCGGCCCTGCGCCTGGAGCAGAACAGCAGCGGCGGCTTCACCGCCCAGACCTGGGACATCGGCGCCAACGAGGCCAACTTCTTCGTGCGCGACGTGACCGGCGGCTCGAAGCTGTCGTTCCGCATCCGCCCCGGCGCGCCGACCAGCTCGATCGACATCAATGCCAACGGCAACGTGGGCATCGGCACCGCGAGCGCGGCGGCCAAGCTCACCGTCGCCTCGGGCGAGGTGCGCTTCCCGCCCGGCGTCAACGCCGCGGCCGGCAACAACACCCACTTCAACTTCAGCACCGACGGCAAGAACTACATCCGCGGCACCACGGTGATCGCCGACAACGGCGGCAACCTCGGCGTCGGCGGCCAGGCGAACCCGACCTTCCCGCTGCACATGGGCAGCGGCGCCCACGTCACCGTCGGCGGCGTCTGGACCGACGCCTCCAGCCGCGATTACAAGGAGGACATCCACGCCCTCTCCGCCTCCGACGCCATGGCGACCCTGGAGGGTCTGAGCCCGGTCACTTACAAGTACAAGAACACCGCGAACGAGCACCGCGTCGGCTTCATCGCCGAGGACGTGCCGGAGCTGGTGGCCGAGGAGGACCGCAAGAGCCTCTCCCCGATGGACGTCGTGGCCGTGCTGACCAAGGTCGTCCAGGAGCAGCAGAAGCTCGTCGAGGAGCAGCAGAAGACCATCGAAGGGCTGGCGGCGAAGGTCGCCGAGCTCGAGAAGCAGGCTCAGACGGGGAATTGAGGAGAATGGGGGCGCCGGCGTTCCGCCGGCAATTTCTTTTCAAATGCCGGCAAGATGCCGGCGCTCCCAGCACCGTTCGCGCCGGCCCGGCCGTTTCCACATGGGCATAACGCGGCTGGGAGCGCCGGCATCTTGCCGGCACATGCGATCAATCGCCGGCTGCAAGCCGGCGTCCTCTTCCTCCTAACACTCTCCCCTACCACCGCATCTGATAAAGCATCCAGTACACCACCACCCCCGTCACCGACACATACAGCCAGATCGGCAACGTCCACCGGGCGATCCGCACGTGGCGGGCGAACCGCCCCTTCCAGGCCAGCACCACCGTGATCACCGCCAGCACCGG
>DATAHG010000113.1:0-1768 GCA_036263295.1 Thermoanaerobaculia bacterium
TCGACCCAGAAGAGCGACGATGAGGATGGCACCGGCAAGGACACGCAGGAGGTGACGGTGCTGGCCGAGCAGGGGCCTCAGGGGTTGCGTCTCACCTGGTCACCCCAGTTGCTGGCCGAGGCCCTGAAGGCGGCCCGCCAGCGGGCGGCCAATCCGGACGCACCGACCCGGCAGGGGGTGAATCTCTCCTTGATCGATGCCGGCCAGGCCGCCGGCCTGCTGGATGCCGCCAAATTCCTTTTGATCGATCTCGATCGCGCCGTTCTGGCCGAGGACAAGGTGGAGCCGCGCGGCGGCAAGCCGACCCGGTTGCTGGTGATCAAACCTCATGACGGGCTCTCCACGAGCGATCGCAAGAGCCTGAAGAGCCGCGAGGACATCTTGAAGATCTGGCTCGACGACAGCGGCTTTCCCGTCGCGCTCGATCGAGTCACGAAGATCAAGTTCAGCAAGATGCTGATCTCGATCAGCATCCACTCTCATCGCACGCGAACGTTCGCCGTTGCCGGAGACCACCTGGTGGTCATGAGCTCGACGGAGGATTCGGGAGGATCGGGGTTGGGTCAGTCCCAGGAGAATCACAATACGACCCGGGTGACCCTGTTGCCGTAGGGCCACCCGGGAGAGGGGCGGGGTTCAGTCCTCGGCCAGCACGATGATCCGGTCGGCCGGCGCGAAGGTAACCTTTTTGGACTTGTCTGGGTTCACGGCCACGCCGTAAGCCTGGGAGGCGTCCTTGCCCAGGGCCTCCAGGCGGTAGCCGATGGCGATCTCGCCGCGGCGCCGGGCGGCTTCCACGATGGTGTGGAAGTTGATCGACCGGCCCAGCTCCACATAGTTCTCGGCGGGCTTCAGGTAGACCTCCGCGCCTTCCGGATCGAACAGATCGGCGAAGACGGCGTTGAGCTCCTTGTTCTCGGAGATCTGGGCCAGCATCAGGCTGGTCAGCTTGTTGCTGACGATGAAGTCGTCCGCCTGCGTCACCTCGGCGAGCTCGCGGTTGCGCGTGTCCAT
Source organism: Thermoanaerobaculia bacterium (assembly GCA_036263295.1). Classification (GTDB taxonomy): domain Bacteria; phylum Acidobacteriota; class Thermoanaerobaculia; order Multivoradales; family UBA5704; genus DATAHG01. The sequence goes on from DATAHG010000113.1 coordinate 1,015, forward strand.
CATCTCGGTGACGATCCGGAAGTCGTGCCCCCCCTTGTCCGCCATGTCGCGCAGATGGAGGAGGGTGATCAGGGTCTTCGCGTCCGCCTCCTGCACGTCCAGCGTGTCCGAATAGCACAGGATGATCATCTGATCGAAGCTCGGGGCATCGAGGGAGTCCAGGATACGGCGGTCGGTCGTGTCGGCTCTTCTGGCGATGATCTTTTGATTCTGAATGCCTTCGCATTCCTGGGCGATCCGCTCGTTCAGATCGTCGACGGTGGCCACCAGCACCAGCTCCGAGCCCGGCGCCACGTACTTGTCCAGCTCGTTGATGATCGTGGCGCCGCGCTCGTTCCAGCCGAGGAGGAGCGTCCGCTCGGGCCGCTTCTGGGCAACCGGCGCGGTCTGGATCGCCGCGATGTCGATGTCCAGAGTCTTGTCGAGGGCGCTCCAGTCGCTGATGCGGCCGGAGAGGCGCACGGTGTCGTCGTCCTCGGAGATGGCGATCACCTTGTCCCCCGCCTCGATGCGGGTGTCGAGCGGCGGCAGGAGCTGCACCCGGCCGTCGCGGAAGCGCAGGCCCATGAGCGCCGTGGTTTCATAGGCGAAGAGCGCCTCGCCGAAGGTCCGCCCGACCAGCCCCGGCTCTTCCTGGAAATAGATCTCGTCGCCGCCGAAGTCGAGCAGCTCGGTATAGACCACCGACAGGCCGGACTGCCGCGAGGTCTGCACCAGGATGCGCGAGATCAGGTCGCTGGTGACGATGATCTGC
>DATAHG010000114.1:0-6673 GCA_036263295.1 Thermoanaerobaculia bacterium
GAACCGGTCTGGACCGCCGCATGGCGCTCGAGCTCGGCCAGGGTGTCGTCGGTGAACAGGAGGAGGAGGTCCTCGAAGTTGTCGGTCAGCAGCTCGAAGCGGTCGTTCGCCCCGGCGCCGGAGGCCAGGGCGAGCTGGCGCATTTCGGCCGGAGTGGAAGGGGTCAGCCGGTAGCTTCCCTGGCCGACGAAGACCGCGCCGACCGTCTTCCCCTCCACCGGGGAGAGCAGGTAGAGGGCGCCGGAGTCGAGCTGGAAACGGAACGCATCGCGCTCCAGCACCAGGTTCTGGACCGGGATCTTCCGCCCGTCCAGCTTGGCGCCGCGCAAGGCGGCATAGGTCGGATCGGTGGCCGCCTGGGCCGGAACGGCGAAGGCGGCAGCCAGCAGAAGAGCGGCGAAAAACGCGCGGGTACGGCTCATATGGGAGTACCTCCTGTGAGGAAACGGAATCTCATTCTATCAGCAAGTGCTTCCGAGCGTGGATTCGTTTCGCGGCGCGCCCGGTCCCGCCACTTTTCAAGATGGAGCGTTAGCTTCCTCGGCGGTCGCCTTCCCCCGCTGCGGGATTGGAAAAGGCGCAAGGAGGTTGACGCATGTCGATTTGCGGAAGTGTCAGGTTCGTTGGCCGTGCGGTTCTCACTTTCGGCGTCCTCGCCGTGATGGGCGCGGGACAGGCTCAGGGCTACAGGATCATGCCGCCGCCGGAGGAAGGAGAGAACTATTCCGGCGTCGTGCTGCAAGAGGGGGCGAGCTGGCAACTGGTCAACGCCAGCGGCTATGCGGCGGACGACGGCGGCCAGTATTACAACCAGAATCTCTACATGCTGCAAAGCGCGGCCGGCGCCTACAACGCGCCGCTGCCGCCGGGCATCCAGACCGAGCTGGCGGGATCGGCGGACAACGAGGACACGGTCTTCATCGTGGACCAGCGGATCATCGACGAGATCGCCGCGTCCGAGCAGAACGGCTATCTGTCGCCGTACCTGAATTCGATCGCGGAGCCGCAGGACTACGATCCCTATGAGCCCCTGGAGCCCAGCCCGATGGACACCATGGCGCGGTTCCGGCTCTTCGGCCGCTGCTCGGACAAGGAGGTCACCAAGAGCAAGACCCTGAACCTGAGCAATCCGATCACCCTGCAGAACTTCAATATGGGCTCGGGGTTTTCGGGCACTCTCCAGGCGAGCGGCGATGTCCAGGGCACGGCCACCGGCGAGGTGCGCATCTTGCTCAAGCGCTATGCGATCTTCGGCGCCTGCGTCCCCTACGGCGTCAAGTTCGACCGGGCGCGCGCCTACGGCAACATGCTGGTGAACTACGGCGCGACCTTGAGCGGAACGATCAATTACCAGAGCCCGCCCGACTGGGAGTGGGAGATCACCAAGCCGCGCCTGTTCTCGCTCGACTTCTTCCTTGGTCCCATCCCGGTCCATATCGGCTTCAATCTCCCGATCACCGTGGGGCTGGAGCTGAACGCCAGCCTGACGGGATCCGTCACCTACAACACCGGCCAGTCGGCGCAAGGGGCTTTCGACTACACCTGTTTCCTCGGCAGCGGGTGTTACGGCTGGTCCAACTTCGTCCAGAACAGCGCGCAACCGGCGCAGACCCTCACCGGCAGCGTCTCCGGTCACATCAAACCTTCTATTTACGCGCAGGCGGCGTTGCGCGCCTATCTCTACAACGAATGGATCGCCTACGCCCAGGTTGGGATCCGGCCTTACGTGCACGGCGACCTGTGGGGCTACTACGGCAACAATTGCGGCGACGCCAACGGCGACGGGTGGTTCGAAACCGTCGACGCGCTGACCTTCGATCTCGACTGGCAGCTCCGGGTGACGGCGGCGGCGGCCGCCTTCGGCGGCAATCCCAAGCGCTGGACCCTGTGGAGCTCCGCCTACTGGCACATCGGCTGGTGGGATCTGATCGGTTCCGAGGCCCTCGAGCCCATGCTGGTCAGCCCGGCGAGCGTGCCGGTCAACACCTCGCAGCGCTATGACGCCAAGATGCGCCCCTGCTGGCCGTATGGCGACAATGTCTCCTATCAGTTGAATTGGAACGACGGGACCGCTCCGGCGAGCCTCAACGGCTCTCCCCAGGTGTTCGTCTCGACCTATAAGACCTGGCCGGCGCAGGGCACGGTGACGCCCCAGCTCACGGCGCTTTCCGACTCCCACGGCCGCACGTTCAACCGCACCACGACGCGCAACATCCAGGTCGGGGCCGCCACCGGCACCTGGACGGGCTGGATGGCCCGCGACGCGCCGTCCGGCACGGGCGACTGGGAGCTGATCGGCGACCTGCGGGCGGCCGGCTTCAACATCTGCAACGGGGCCGCGCCGATCGGGATCGACTGCCAGACGACGAACGGCGTGGACTGGCGCAACACCGGCGAGGTCTACACCTGCGATCCCAATCAGGGCGGGATCTGCCAGAACAACCTGCAGACGGACGGGAGCTGCCTGGACTACCAGGTGCGCTTCCTGTGCCAGTGAGGCTTGGCGGCGATCCCGGCGCCTAGGCGCCGGGGGCCGGGTGGAGGTGGCCTGCCGGGGCTGCCTCCACCTCTGGCGTCTGAGCTAGACTGCCGTCCATGGAGCCGCTGTTCACGCGGTTTGTGCGCAGCCTGGAAGGCACCCAGGACGAGCGGCTGGCGCTGGCCGCCTGGGAGGGGCTGCGCGAGATCCTCAAGGGCGAGCTCCGGCGGCGGGGGCTCTGGCTCAGCCCGCCGAGCTATCTGGGGATCTACACCGGGCCGAGCTGGACCGGCGAGACCGGCGCCGAGGCCCTGGAGGAGCTGGTCGCGGAGTGCTACTCGTTTATTTTCGTGGACCGCCTGGGCCGCCTGCAGGCGCAGCTCAAGGCCAAACCGAATATCGAGGGGCTCATCTTGTTGAACGTCCGCCACTTCTTCCTGGAGCGCCAGAAGGCGCACGATCCGCTCGGCTACCGGGTCTACGAGATGGTCCAGGCGGCGGTGCTCCAGGCGATCGACGGCGGCGAGCTGTTCGTGCTCTCCGGCGACGAGCAGGTGCGCAACCAGACCGTCCTCGGTTTCGCCATCGGAGAGCTGGCGCGGGAGGACGAGGTCCCCGCGGGTCCGCTGGGACCGCTGGTGGCGCGCTGGAACGACGAGCTGCTGCCCGCCCTGGTCCTCGCCCGGGGGCGGCACCAGGAGGAGGTCTGGGGCCGTATCCGCGCGTTGATCCGGCAACTGGAGCCGCAGGGGGTGCGCCGGTTCCGCTTCCGCGACGTCCTCGATCCGCTCAAGAGCGACACCCGCCGGCGCTGGGCGGCTCTCCTCGAAGGCGAGGAGGAGACGGGCCCCCGGGTGGCCGGTCCGCCCGGCCCCGACGGTCCGGTCCGCCGCACTCTGCCGGAGACGGCGGTCGAGTCGCGGGAGAGCCTGGAGAAGCTCACCCGGCACGTGTCGGCCGCCGTGGCCCGCACGCCGATGGACCCGCGCACGCGGGACTACCTGGCGACTCTCTGGCATTTCCTCAAGCTGCAGGCGGGCCTCGACGCCGCCAGCCCGCTGGAGCTGGCCACGGAGGGGGAGGGCGCCGAGGCCTACGCGGAGGAGACGGAGGGGACGCTCTCCCAGCGCCGCCTCGCCCAGCTCCTGGGGATCCCGCGCGAGCGGCTGCCGGGGCTCTTCGTGACGTTGCGCCAGATGGTCGCCCAGGCGCAGGCCCGGGCGCGCGAGCCGCGTTCGCGCTGGGAGGAGGCCGGATGAGCGGCGAGGCCCTGTCGCGGCGGCAAAGGGAGCTGCTGGCGGCCTCGGCTGCCGCCGGACTTGGGCGGGCCACGGCGGCTCCGGACCGCCTGGCCGAGGCCGGGGACGTCTTCGTGCTCGCCGCCACCGCCCAGCACCCGGTAGAGTGGCTCCTCCTGGAGCGGCGCTCCCCGTCCGGCCCGTTCCTCGCCGTCCCGGCGGATTCGCACCCTTTCCTCGGCAGCCGCGACCTGGAGCTCGAAAGCTCGACCGGACCGCTCCACCTGCGGTGCGAGGCCGGGGTCTGGGTGGAGCCGGAGGCGCTCCTGCCCGACCGGCGGAGCGGCACGGTGGGCGCCGAGGACCTTCAGCGGGCGCGCCAGAAGTTGGAGGAGACGGCCCGGGAGGGCTTCCGGCCGGATCCGTTCCTGGAAGAGGTCGACCTCTCGCCGGAGTATGAGGAGTGGATGCGGGAGGTAGTCCGTCCGGCCCGGGCCGCCGCGGGCCCGGCGGCGAACGTCCAGCGCTTCCCGCCGTCCACTCCGGCGCCGATCCCCTTCGCCCGGCCGGCGCGGCGGGCGGCGCCCCCCCGGCTCTGGGCGGCCGCGGCCGCGGTCTTCTTCCTGCTCTCCTCGGGGCTGGTCTTCTGGACTCTGCGGCAGCGCCAGACTCTCGAAGGGCTGGAGGCGCGGTCGAGGGCCCTGGAGTCCGAGCTGGCGACCGAGCGGGCCAGCCGGGAGGGGGAGCGGCGGACCGCCGAGGCGGCGCGCGGCCAGGCGCTGGTGGGGGAGGGCAGGGCGCGCGAGCTGAGCGAGCAGGTCGCGGCGCTCGAAAAGAAGCTGGAGGCGGGGGACCGGCCCTGGCTGAACCCGCCGGTCGCCATCCTGCAGCCGGCCGAGGTGATGCGAGGCACCGCGCCGCGGTCCTACCGGCTGCCGGCGGAAGCGCCGTTCCTCACCGTGGTCTTGCGGATCCGGGAGTCCGACGTCTATCCGGCCTACCGGCTGGTGGTAACGGGGGAGGGGAGCGGGAGGGTTCTGTGGCGGACCGACGAGCTGGAGCGTTCGGCGGAAGGAATCCAGGTCGCCCTGCCGGGGCGTCTGGTGCCTCCCGGGAGGTACCGGCTGAGCCTCTCCGGCCTGGATTCCGGAAAGGCTCGGCCGGTCGCCGACTATGAGCTGACCGTGGCGCGGTAGCCGCCGTCAATAGGGGAGCTGGGGGCAGATCATCTGCCCAAACTCCTGCTGGTCATATCCCATGCCCCAGCTTGTGCAGTCGATGCAGTCCGGGCTGCAATAGGAGTCGGTGGCGATCTGATCGGTCTCTCTCGACCCGTTCAGGTGGATGAGGGTTTCTCGGGAGAGTTGGATTTTCCGCGCCTTCTTCATCATCTTCTTCATCTTCAGTCCTTTTTTGTCGCACCTTCCCCCTTCGTTGTGGGTGCCTGCCGGATGGCCCCGGGGAAGGTAGTTCGGACCTGTAAGCTAACGCTCCTTTTCTGAATCTGGCTGGTGGAAGGCGGTTAACATAGAGCGTTGTGCGGATTTCTATTTCTTCCCGCCTCCGGCCAGCCCTCCTCTTCCTGCTCTGCCTGGGGCTGCTGTCCGGGATCTGGGCGGCGGTGGCCCGGGCTGGCGAGCCGGCTCCGGCGCGGACCGGGCTCGTCGTCGAGCGGGTCCGCCGCGGCTCCGCCGGGGACCGGGCCGGTCTGCGGGAGGGAGATCTCCTCCTGTCGTGGCGCCGGGAGAATGGGGGAGAGCCGGCACGCGGGATCCTGCGCTCGACCTTCGACTGGCGTGCCCTGCTGACCGAGCAGGTGCCGCGGGGGGCGGTCGAGATCGCCGGCCGGCGGGGAGCCGAGGCGAAGACCTGGGTCCTCCCGGCCGGCGCCCCCTCCGGGGGGGAGCGGACGGATGAGGAGGTCGCGGTCCGCCCTCCCCTGACCGGCGACCTCCTGGCGCAGTCCCAGGGGGATCCGGACCTCGCGCTCTGGCTCAAGCTGCGGCAGGCTCAGGACCTTGCCAAGGCCGAGCGGTGGCTGGAGGCCGACGCTCTCTATGAGGAGCTGATCGAGCCGCGCGAAGCCGCCGGGCTGGCCGGCGCCCCGGACGGGCGGGAAGCCGGCTTCCAGGCGATCCAGCTCCTGCGCGAATGGGGGCGGCTCTGGACGCAGCGGCGGATCGTGGACCGGGCCGGGGACTGCTACCAGCGGGCACTGACCCTGGCCCGCAAGCTCGCCCCGGAGAGCCTGACGGCCGCCTGGTGCCTGACCGACCTCGGCGACCTCGCGACGCGCAGCGGGGGGACCCGGGAGCCGGACACCCTGTTCCGCGAGGCGCTCGCGATCCGGCAGCGCCTGGCTCCGGGGAGCTCGGAAGTGGCGTCGAGCTGGCGCAACCTCGGATCGGAGGCCTTGAGCAATGGCGACCTGCGCCGGGCCGAGGAGGAGTTCCGCAAGGCCCTGGAGGTCCAGGAGAAGGCGACCCCCGGTCAGATCTATGTCGCCGAGAGGCTGCTGGCGGTCGCCTCGGCGCGCCTGTTCCAGAAGGACTACGCGGGCTCCGAGAAGCTCTACGAGCGAGCCCGGGCGATCTTCGAACGGGAGGCGCCGGAAGACCCGGGCCTGCTCGGGATCCTGCAGGGCATCGGCGCCGCCGCCTCCGAGCGCGGCGACTGGCGCAAGGCCGAAGCCGCCCTGCTGAGCGCGGTCCAGCTCGGCGACCGGCTCGGCCCGGCGAGCCTCGACCAGATGCACTTCCTGCTCTACGACCTGGGCCTGGCGCAGCGGCACCTGGGCAAGCCGGACGCCTCGACCCGGAGCCTCTGCCGCTCCGCCCAGCTTGTCGAGCAGCGGCGCCGGCGTCTCGGGAGCAACCAGGAGATCCAACTGAGCTGGAGCTTCCGCTATGCCGAGCAGTACCGGGCCTGCGCGCAGGGCCTGTTCGAGGTCGGCCGC
>DATAHG010000115.1:0-4270 GCA_036263295.1 Thermoanaerobaculia bacterium
GCCGGATGAGTCAGGTCGGCGCCGGTCGCCTCCAGGGCGTTGCGGGCGGCCTCGGTCCAGCCCGACAGCTCGAAGCCGCGGACCACCACGAACAGGCCGATGAACAGGGCGAGGAGGTGCCAGTCCACCAGGGCGAGCACGTCCCGGGTGTGCATGCGGCGGCTGGTGAGGACCACCCCGGCGACGCCCAGGGCGGTCAGGGCGGCCGGCACGGCCGGGATCAGGAAGAGCACGATGGCCGCGGCGGTGAGCAGGATCGCCTTCGCCGCCTCGCGCCGGTGCAGCGGGATGGCCTCCTCGATAGGGGCGGAGGTCGGCGGAGGCGGATCGCCGTTCTTCCTCAGGCGCCGGAGGAGGATGGCGTAAAGCACGGCGAGCGACAACACGACCGGCACCGCGCAGGCCAGCACGAAGGGGAGAAAAGGGAGCTTCAGGGTCTGGGCGATCAGGATGTTCTGGGGGTTCCCGATCGGCGTGAGGGCGCTGCCCAGGTTGCTGGCGCAGGCCAGGGCCAGGAGGTAGGGGAGCGGGCTGCGGCCGGAGGACAGCAGGGCCCCCGCGAGGAGCGGCGTCAGGGCGAAACAGACCACGTCGTTGGTCAACGCCGCCGACAGCAGAGCCGCGACCAGGATGACCCCGAGCAGCAGGCGGGCCGGGCTCTTCACCCGGGCGAGCCGGTTGCCGATCAATGTATAGAGCCCCGAGAGGCGGTACTGGACCGACAGCAGCATCATCCCGAACAGCACGATCAGAGTCGGCGCGTCCACCGCCGCCTTGGCCTCTTCCACCGAGAGCGCGCCGGTCGCGAGAAAGCCCACCGCGCCGAGCACCGCGAAGCCGGTGCGGTCGAGGGCGAGCCCGGGAATCCGCCCCAGGGCGAGCCCCAGATAGGTCAGGACGAAGAGGACCAGCGGCAGGACCGGGAGAGCGGGCATGGAGCCCGGATTCTGACACGGCCGCCGGGGTAGAATTGGAAACCGGAAGAGGAGATCGCCCATGAGCACGCCGGAGCCCCCCAAGATCGGAACCATCGGCTGGGTGGACCTCACGGTTCCCAACGCCGAGGAGGTGCGCGATTTCTACCAGGAGGTCGCCGGCTGGACGCCGCAGTCCCTCGACATGGGTGGCTACAGCGACTTCGTGATGTCCACGCCGGACGGCACGGGAATCTCCGGCGTCTGCCACGCCCGCGGCGCCAACACCGGCCTGCCGCCGCAATGGCTGATCTACATCGTCGTGGCGGATCTGGACGCCAGTCTCGCCCGCTGCGCGGAGCGGGGCGGCAAGATCCTCGCAGGGCCGAGGAGCAGCGGCGGCGGGGCGCGTTTTTGCGTCATCCAGGATCCCGCCGGGGCGGTGGCCGCGCTCTATCAGGCGGGCTGAATCGGGCGGGCTGATCCCGCGATCGAATTCGCAACGAACGGGGAGGGGCGAGCGGTGAAATCCTCTGTCAATTCAAAAGTCGTCATCGTCGGCGCCGGTCTGGCGGGGCTCTGCTGCGGGCGCCGCCTGGCCGCGGCCGGAGTGCCGTTCGAGATCCTCGAAGAGTCCGACGCCGTCGGAGGCCGGGTGCGCACCGATCTGGTGAACGGCTTCCGGCTGGACCGCGGTTTCCAGGTCCTGCTCACCGCCTACCCGGAGGCGCGCGCGGTTCTCGACTACGAAGCCCTCGACCTCAAGCCCTTCTACCCGGGCGCCCTGGTCTGGCGGCACGGCAGCCTGCACCGCCTGGCCGATCCGTTTCGGGAGCCGGCGGACGCCTGCAAGAACCTCTTCAACTCGGTCGGGACTCTCGCCGACAAAGTACGGGTGGCCCGCCTGCGCCGCCGCACCCTCGCCGGCTCGGTGGAGGACCTCTACCGCCGTCCCGACCTGACCACTCAGGAGGCCCTGCGCCACCTGGGCTTCTCCCGCTCCATGATCGAGAGGTTCTTCCGGCCGTTCTTCGGCGGCATCTTCCTCGACCGCGACCTCGCCACCTCCAGCCGGCAGATGGAGTTCGTCTTCCGGATGTTCGCCTGTGGCGACACCGCCGTGCCGGCCGCCGGCATGCAGGCCATCCCCGAGCAGATCGCGGCGAAGCTGCCGCCGGGCTCGGTGCGGACCCGCACCGGCGTCCGGTCGATCGAGAAGGGCGTGGTCGTGCTCGCCTCCGGAGAGCGGCGGACCGCCCGCGCCGTGGTGGTCGCGACCGACCCCTGGCGTGCCGCGTCCCTGGTCGGAGCCGGCTACGAGCCTCCTGGGTCCAGGAGCGCCGCCTGCCTCTACTTTGCCACCGACGAGCCGCCGATCGACGAGCCGATCCTGATGCTTGACGGAGAGGGGAAGGGGCCTGTCAACAACCTGGTCGAGATGAGCGCCGTGGCGCCCTCCTACGCCCCGCCCCGCACCGCCCTGATCGCCGCCAGCGTCGTGGACCCGGCCGCCGTCGACGCCCCGGACCTGGAGCAGCAGGTCCGCCACCAGCTCGAACGCTGGTTCGGGATCGAAGTGAGGACCTGGGAGCACCTGCGCACCGACCGCATCCGCCAAGCCCTGCCCGACCAGCGCCCGCCCTTCCTGGACGACCCCCACAAGCCCGTCCGCCTGCGCCCCGGCCTCTACCTGGCTGGCGACCACCGCGAGAACGGCTCGATCCAGGGCGCCATGGTCGCCGGCCGGCGGGCGGCGGAGGCGGTGTTGGAAGGAGCTTCCTAGCGGGAGGAGGGCTTAGCGCCAATGCGGGTTTGGGGCGAGAGCCGGTCACCGGCTCGACGGCTCGACGTCCGGCGCCTCGGGCGCGGGCTCCTCGTCGCTGACCGCCTTCACAGCCCTCCTGGGATTCTTCGCCATCCCCTCCGCGAAGAAGCGGTCCAGCCGGCCGTCCATCCGCAGCAGGACCATCTCGTCCTGCTCCAGCGAGACGATGAAAAAATTGGAGAGCGTCCCGTCCGGACGGCTGCGGACGAACATCCAGGTCCTCTCGTCGGCGTCGCGCGTGCGGAGGGCCAGCGACCAGCCGTGGTCCGCCAGGCGGTCCTCGAAACGGTCGAGCAGCGCATCGCTCTGGCCGAGATCGGGGAGCGAGCGGACCTTGTAGACGCCGATTTCGAGGCTGCGGATCTGGCGCAACGGCTCCATCTCTTCGGGCTCCGCCGGGGTGAGATGGACCAGGCCGCGCAGCAGGCCCATCGAGATCCGGCCGAGGTGGAAGTGCTCCTCGCGCTCGAAGCGGGCGCCCGGCAGGCGGTGCTCGATCTCCCAGCGGACCTGCTCGACTTCCGGCGCTCCGGCGCAGCCGTTGAACGCCAGCGCCGAAGATAGAAAGAGGGCAGCGGCGAACGCTTGTCTCATGAGGCCTCCGTCAAGAGAGCCAACCGTAGAGCGGCTCTCAAGGCTTGTCCTTCTTGGGTTTGGGAGGGGCGGCCTTTTCGAGCTGCGGCATGTGGAGCGCCTGCCCCAGCCGCCCGATCTGCTCGGGATCGATCCGCCCGACGATGTTGATGACCGTGGCCTCGTCGGCGTCCACGGCGAGCAGGGTGAGCCCCTGGATCTTGCCGTCGGCCTCCTTGAGGTAGATGTAGGCCTCGTCGCCGCTCTCCTTGACTCGTAGCGTGGGCATCCAGCCGCGGTCCTCAAGCCAGCGAGTGGCACGGCCGACTTTTCCCTTGACCGTCTCTTGCGCGGTCACGGCGACCGGGAAGACCCGGACCTGGATCGATTTGAGATTGGCGATGACCGAGGCGAAGTCGGGATCGCTGCCGCGAGCGCCGCTGGCGACCATGCGCAGCAGCGGACCTTCCAGGTTGATCTCGACGCTCGCGTCGTCGCGGGAGAACAGGCCCAGCTCGGCGAACGGAACATAGCCCGGCTGGTCGGCCAGCTTCTGCGGCGCGGGCGGCGGACCGTCCAGCTCGGCGACGGCGGGCAGGGCCAGAAGGGCCAGCAGGACGAGGGAGAAGCCGATCGATTTCCGGATCACGGATGAGCCTCCTGGAACGGGCCGGCCGCCTTCGAGAGAGCGCCCAGGGCCTGTCGATTAACCTTGCCGATGTAGGCGAGGGCGAAACGGGCCTCTTCGGTGGCGCGGGCCACCTCCGCCGGGCTGGGCTCAGCCGGTGACGGCGGGGGCGCGGGGTGTCCGAGCTGACGGTAGGTGAGGCCGCCGATCGTCAGGACGAGGGCGGCGGCCAGACCGGTGAGGGCGGCCGGCAGCCGCTGTCGGCGCGGCGTCAGGGGGATGACCTCGGCCTGCCCGGCCGCGCGCACCCGGGTCAGGACCTCGGGCGGG
>DATAHG010000116.1:0-3587 GCA_036263295.1 Thermoanaerobaculia bacterium
CCCGGTCCGCGGGTTGATCCTGGAGGCCCCGCACGTCTTCGTCGAGCCGGTCTGCGTCGAGAGCATCGCCCGCCTCGCCGCCGCCTACGAGACCACGGATCTCGGCCAGCGCCTCGCCCGCCACCACGGCGCCAACACCGATCCGATGTTCCGCGCCTGGGCGGACGTCTGGCTGCGCCCCGAGTTCCTGGACTGGAACATCGAGGAGTACCTGCCGGCCGTCGCGGCTCCCGTGCTGGTCATCCAGGGGGAAGACGACGAATACGGCACCCTGGCGCAGGTCGAGGCGATCGGCAGCCAGGTCCGCGGTCCCGCCGAGTCGCTGGTCCTCCCCGATTGCGGCCACTCCCCCCACCGGGATCAGCCGGAAGCCGTGCTGGAGTCGGCGGTGCGGTTCATTCGGACGCTCGGACCTCCAGTCTGATGATAAAATTCGGGACCGCTTGGAAAGAGGAGCGTGGAAACCTGAAAGGAGGTCCGTTTTGAGACATCCCCGTCTGGTTGCCCTCATCGTCCTGTCCCTGGCTCTGCTGGCGCCGTTCGCCGCCGGCGCCGATCCGGTCGCGGAGGAGCTTTTCCTGCAGTCGCTCTCGCGCGGCGCGCAGGCCCCGGCCCAGGAGCCGTCTCTCCAGGATCCCGTGCCGGGGATCAACGGTCCCGCCCCGCAGCAGCGGTCCTGCAGCATCTCCCGCGACTGCGGCGACGGCAATACGGTCGCCTGCACCGGCACCTACTCCTGTGCCTACTCCACCAAGGGCGTGAAGTGCGACGGCGCCGAGGTGGCGTGCCCGAATTTCTGCTCGATCGGCTGGACGTGCTCGCAGTGCCCGAGCTACGTCTCGTACTGCTACAGCACGAGCGGTGACTGCGGAGTCACCAACGAGGGCTGCAACGGCGGCACCAAGGATTGCGCCTGCCCGGACATCCCGCCCTGGTGGTGATCCGAGGCGTCAGCTCCCTCCGGTGAGACAAGGCAAGGCCGGCCCGCTTCCGGGCAGGCCTTGCCATCGCGGTCCGGTCCCTCCTGGCTCTAAACTAGGCGTGCGGTTCTACACCAACGCCGCAAAGGGGGTTCTTTCCTTTCGATGAGCCAGATGAAAGACAGCTACCTCCTCCTGCGCCTCCTGAAAGCCAACCGGCAACAGCTCGAAAAGCTCCTCGGGCGGGACTGGCCCGCCTTCCTCAATCTGCTGGAATCGACGCTCGACTCCTTCCTGCACGGCGTTCCCAGGAGCGGATATACCCGGAACATCCGGGACATCATCGATTGGGTCACCCGGGACGCCGGGGAGCGGGCCGCCGACATCCTGCGGGACGTGGTCAAGAGCGTGCCCGTCACGCAGGCCCTGCCCCCCGGAGAGATCGAGGTCGCCCTTCCCGACTCCCCCACGGTCGTGCTGACGGTGCCGGAGGGCATCCCCGCCGGCAAGGTCGCCCGCTACCAGGTCGAGGAAGAGGCCGAGGTGATGATGCGGGAGATCGTGGGGAAGCAGGCCGCGCCGCCAGAGCGGCCCCGCTGGGAGGTCCACTACGAGGTTCCCGACCCGGAGCCGGCACCCGATCCCGGGGCAGCCTATGTCGGCTGGGCAGGCACGGTCGAGTATCGCGGCCCCAGCGATCCGAAGCGGGGACCCGCCGCACCCGGCCTGTCGGTCCGGGACGAGGAGAGGCCGCGCCCCGCCTCGACGCCGCCCGCCACCCGTCCCGACGAATTCAGAATCAACGTCTGGATCGCTGAGCGCACCGTGAACAAGTCTCTGCCCCTCGACCTGGGGGAGGCCTACTCGCTGTTGTTCCAGTACTCGCAGCCGCTTTCCCAGTCCCTGGTCTCGGGACCGCAGACCCTGATCCCCTTGGAGGACATCCCCGAGACGGGACTCGACACGGAGTGGATCGTGGTTTCCTCCGACCTCGAGATCAGCGCGTCCGAGCCGGGCATCGAGGTGAAGGCCATGCCCGCCCCGGCGGTGTGGAGCGCCCGCTTCTCCCTGCGGATCCCGCGCCGCGGCGCCAGCGAACAGCGGGCCTTGACGATCCGGCCCCGATCCGGCCCGGCCAAGGTGTCGATCCTGATCTATGCGCTCTCCCCAAAGGGCCGGCGCGAGCTCTATCGCGAGTTGGACCTGACCCTCGCGGTCCAGGGAGAGAGCCAGCCAGGCACCCCGGTCCTGGAGAAGCAGGAGGAGCAGGTCGCCGCCGCCCGCCATCTCGGCCTGCGCACCACCCACGAGTGGACCACGCCGCGCGGCCACCTCTCGATCATCGTCCCGAAGGCGGGCTCTACGGTCTTCGTTGACGCCAGCTACGACGCCCAGGACATCGACAATGAGGAGATCCTGACCCCCTGGGACGTCAAGAAGCTCGCCGGGCGGATCAACAACGTCCGGGCCTCCGCTGAGAAGTTCCGAAGCAAATGGGAGTCGTACCTCAACGACATCGATCCCGCCTCCCTCCCGGCTGGGCTGCAGGGCTACCGCTTCTCCGCTGATGCCAACTGGGGCCAGCTCAGGAATCTTGCCGACTCGGTCCATCAGGCCGCCTGGGATCAGGTCAAGGTCAGCCCCGAGCTGCGCGACATGGCCGTGGACGGCCACGCCCTCTACCAGGCGCTCTTCCCCAAGGACACAGACCTGCGCGGCTGGGTGGACGCCCTGCCGCCGGGCTCGCGGCTCGAAATCTCCTGGAAGGACGGCGAGGTCTCGAACATCCCCTGGAGCCTGCTCTACCGCAAGCCGGCGCCCCCGACCGGCGCGGAAGTCGAGGCCACCGACTTCCTCGGCCTGTGCTACCGCATTGCCTATTCCACTCACAAGACGAGCGACCGCTCCAAGGCTCTGGGCTCGCCGGCCGCGGTCCACCAGGCAAGCTTTCTCTACTGGGGGGACCACCCGGCGGACATCACCGGGACCGAGGCGCGCTGGCAACGCAATCTCTGGGCCGGGTTGCCCAATCAGGAAATCGTCCCGTCCGCCACTTCCGCCGATCGCCGGAGGGAGTTGCTTCGTCTGTGGAACGACCCCGATCCGTCGCCCGCGGTCCTCTACTTCTTCTGCCAATGCAAGGTGGGGGACGGCAACGACCCCGTGCTGAGCTTCGGCGACTCGGCGGCCGACATCCTGCGCCGCACCGAGCTGGCCGGCGACGACCTAGGCGACCGTCCCTTCGTCTTCGCCAACGCCTGCACCACGGCGTCCGCCGATCCGTACATCGCCAACGAGCTCGAGGCCACCTTCTTCGAGCGCGGCTGCCGGGGTTTCCTGGGCACCGAAACCAAGGTCCCGATCCCCATGGCGGCCCGCTTCGCGTCAATTTTCTTCGAGTTCTTCTACCGCCGGGTCGATCCCGAGCCCATGGCGGCCGGCGAGGCTCTCGCCCAGTCCCGGATCTTCCTGTGGACCCGCTACCGCAACATCGGGGGCCTCTTCTACACCTATATCAACCAGTATGAGCTGTTCCTCGCCGACGACGCCGAGGTCGCCGCTCTGCGCGCCTGAGACCTGGAGGAGACCGCCCCGATGCCCG
Source organism: Thermoanaerobaculia bacterium (assembly GCA_036263295.1). Taxonomy (GTDB): domain Bacteria; phylum Acidobacteriota; class Thermoanaerobaculia; order Multivoradales; family UBA5704; genus DATAHG01. The sequence continues at coordinate 3,523 of DATAHG010000116.1, forward strand.
AGCCCGCCTGGATCGAGACCTTCCTCGCCGCCGAACCCGAAGAGCGCCTCCGCCTCGCCCGCGAC
>DATAHG010000117.1:0-3979 GCA_036263295.1 Thermoanaerobaculia bacterium
CGGCCCTGCGCTGGCGGGGCCATCTCGAGGCGCTCCTCGCGGGCGCGGCGGCGGACCCGACGCGGCCGCTCACCGAGCTGCCGCTGCTCTCGGAAGGCGAGCGCCATCAGGTGACCTTCGAGTGGGGGGAGGCGGTGCACGTCGACGGCGGCCCGGCGCCGATCGGGATCTGGGGCGAATTGGCAGGTGCGCCGGCCGGCCGCCGCGCCCGCCGCCTCGCCGACGGCACCCTGGAGGTGAGCGCGCCCCCCAGTCTTACCGAGCCCGCCGGTCTTGCCGAGCCCGCCGAGGCGAAGGCCGCGCCCGCCTTCGCGGCCCCCGCGCCGATCGCGATGGCCCCGACGAAGGAGCCCGGCGAGCCGGCCCGGAGCCTGGATTCCCTCTCGTCCGCCAAACGGAAGCTCCTCGCGAAGCGCATCCGCGGTACGAAGGCACTCCCCGAGCCGCCGGATTGATTCGTCCTTTTCTCTTCGTGCATACTGAGCCTGATCGCCTGTGTGTTTGCCCGGAAGGCGCAAGCGTATCTATGGCAGGAGGTTTGAATGGGCGCTCATCTCGACTGCGTGGTAGTAGGGTACAACGACGTCTCCATCGCCGAGCTCGTTGAGCAGGCGGCCGTCTACAAGGATTTCTCGGGCACCTACCGGCACCTCCTCGCCAACACGGTCCCCCTCAACGGCCGGCGCGTGAAATACCCCGCGCTCTTCAACCACGCCTTGGAGCTCGCGACGGGCAAGCCTGCCTCCTACAACGTCGCCAAGGTACCCAACCTCGGCGCCTGTTACCTGGCGAGCTTCCTGCGCCGCCGCGGCTTGAACGCCGAGGTGGTCAACTTCTTCAATGACGACAAGGATCTGCTCGCACAGCTCCTCGACGAGTCGCCAAGCACGGTCGCGATCACGACGACGTACTACTTCGACGCCGGTCCGGTCCGTGAGATCGTGGACTTCGTCCGCAGTCGTAACCCCGATACGAAAATCGTGGTGGGAGGCCCCCACATCTTCAATGTCTGCTCGGATTATCCGGAGGGGGGGCAGGACAAGCAGTTCCAGGCCATGGGGGCGGATATCTATGTTTTCGACTCGCAAGGCGAGCTCACCCTGGCGCGGATCTGTGCCGAGCTGCGGAAGGCGAGCCCGGCGCTGGACACGATCCCGAACCTGACCTACACCACCGACCAGAAGACCTTCCGGCGGACGTCGCGCGAGGTCGAAGGCAACGACATGGACGTCGAAGCGATCGACTGGAGCTCCTTCTCCCCGGGCTTCCTCGCCCCTGTCGTCCAGATCCGCACGGCCCGGAGTTGCGCTTTCAAGTGCTCATTCTGCCGCTACCCGGTCGTCGCGGGAGCGCTCAATCTGACCAGCCTCAACGTGCTCGAGCACGAGCTGAATTATCTGAAATCGATCGGCGTCACCCACCTGCTGATCATCGACGATACCTTCAACATCCCCGAGCCGCGGTTCAAGGAAGTGTGCCGGATGATGATCCGCAACCGCTACGACTTCCAGTGGTTCTCCTATTTCCGTTGCGCCAACGCCGACGACGAGTCCTTCGATCTCCTGGCGCAGGCGGGCTGCAAGGGGGTCTTCCTGGGCATCGAATCGGCGGACAAGAAGGTTCTGCGCACCATGAACAAGGGGGCGACCCCCGAGAAGTACGCCTACGGCCTCAAGAAGCTGCACGAGCGGGGGATCATCACCTATGCCTCGTTCATCATCGGCCATCCCGGCGAGACCGAGGAAAGCGCGCAGAACACGCTCAACTTCGTCCGCGAGACGAGCCCGACCTTCTACAGCTTCGAGACCTTCTTCTTCGACAAGAAAGTCCCGATCGGCCAGAAGGCGGCCGAATTCAGCCTCACCGGCAACGCTTACTCGTGGAAGCACGCGACCATGGACTGGCGGCGAGCCTCCGAGATCGTCGAAGAGGGCTACCGCACCATCGCGGAGTCCAGTGTGCTGCCGCTGCACGGCTTCGACCTCTGGTCGATCGGCTACCTGATGGCGCACGGCTTCACGCAGGAGCAGCTCTCGCAATTCCTGCGCGTGGCCTCGCGCTCCCTGGTCGAAAGCCTTGACGGACAGGCCACCGATGCAATGACCTACGAATCGGAGCTCGTCTCGCTCTTTGCGCCGCAGGCCGTGGCCCTGAGGTAGAGGCGGGCAAGGGCCGGTCACTTCCCGGCGGTCTTCCTCCCCAGGATCGTGGCGATGTCGTGCTTGTCCAGCACGAGGTTCGCCGCCGCCGCGATCGGAGCGACCTGTTCCGGACGCCGGAAACCGGCGATGGCCCCGGTCACGACCGGGTTGCGCAGCGTCCAGGCCACGGCGACCGCCCCCGGCGTGGTGTCGTGGCGGTCGGCGACCTGCCGCAGCCGCTCCACCAGCTCGAGGTGCCGGGTGAGATGGGGCTCGTGGAACTGCTCGTAGTTCCGGCGCCAGTCGTCCGCGGGCAGCGCCGCGATCCGCTCCCGCGTCATCGTGCCGGAGAGCAGGCCGTGGGCCATCGGCGAGTAGGCGAGGATCCCGATCCCTTCCCGCTCGGCGATGGGGAGGATCTCCACTTCGATCCGGCGGTCGATCAGCGAGTACGGCGGCTGCAGGGTCTCCACCGGCGCGATGGCCTGCGCACGCCGAAGCTGCTTGGCATTGAAGTTCGACACGCCGATGTGGCGCACCACCCCGCGCTCCTTGAGCTCGGCGAGCGTCGACCAGCCCTCCTCGATCTCCTCATCGGGGACCGGCCAGTGGATCTGGTAGAGGTCGATGGCCTCGACGCCGAGGCGCTCGCGGCTGCCCTCCACCTCGCGCAGCAGCGAGTCGCGCCGCAGGCTCCTGATCGTGGTCCCCTCCGGTCCCACGGGCTGCCCGCCCTTGGTGAAGACGTAGGGGCGCGGCTCGAGGCCGGCCAGGGCGCGCCCGACGACCCGTTCCGAGTGCCCGAGGCCATACTGCGCCGCGGTGTCGATCCAGTTCACCCCGAGCGCCACCGCGTGGCGGATCGCCGCGATCGATTCCTCGTCATCCTGCGGGCCCCAGCTCCAATCGTAGCCAGTGCCTCCGATCGCCCAGGTGCCGAAGCCGACGCGGGAGATCTTGAGACCGGTGGAGCCCAGCTCAGCTGTCTTCAGTGCCGTGGGAGTCATGGCGTCTCCTCTCAAACCGCAGTTCCAGCGGGCAATGATGGCAAGGTAAGAGGGTTTTCATGGCGCGACAGCTTCGCATGGGGTCGGCGATGGGTCAACGTGAAGACGATCGGTCCGCCGGGCGGGAAAGTTCAGTATTTGCCGCTTTTGCCGGGGTGGGCGCCGCTGTCCTCTTTTGCGATCCTTGGACACCTAGGTAGACATGGCGACGCGGAACCTCGAAGATGCCACTCCGCTGTCACCTCCGGCGGACCTCTCCGCGCCGGTCGCGGTCACCGCGTCGGGGGAGCCGGGCGAGCCGTCCCGGAGCCTGGCATCCCTCTCGTCCGCCAAGCGGAAGCTCCTCGCGAAGCGCATCCGCGGTGAGGCCGGCTCCGGTGCCGCGTCGGGCACGCCGGGCGGCACGCGGCGCGAGCCCCAGCTCCTCGTCGACCTGCGGCCGGAGCGCCCGGCAGGCGCTCCGGCGAGGCCGCCGTTCTTCTGCGTTCACGCCATCGGCGGCGCCGTGCTCTCCTATCGCGATCTCGCCCTCGAGCTGGGCGGGGAGCAACCGTTCTACGGCATCCAGGCGCCCGGCCTCGCCGGGGGGGACGCGGTCGACGACATCCCGGCGATGGCCGCCCAGTACGCCGCCGCGGTCGAGGCCGCCGTGCCGCACGGCCCCTACCTGCTGGGCGGCTGGTCGTTCGGCGGCGTCGTGGCGTTCGAGATGGCGCGCCAGATGCGGCAGCGCGGCCGGCCGGTGGCGCTCGTGGCGCTCCTCGACAGCTGGCCGCCGGCGCTCGTGCCGCTGGCCGTGCGCGAGAACGACGTCGTCCGCCTCTACCTGTA
>DATAHG010000118.1:0-2904 GCA_036263295.1 Thermoanaerobaculia bacterium
GATGGTCGAGGTGGCCCGCCACGCGCCGCTCGACGTGCTGCACGTGCACTACGCCATCCCGAACGCGGTCTCGGCCGTGCTGGCCCGTCAGATCGTCTCTCCACTGCCCCTGCCGGTGGTCACCACCCTGCACGGCACCGACGTGACCCTGGTGGGCAACGACCCCAACTACCTGGAGACCACTCGCTGGGGCATCCACCACAGCGACGCGGTTACGGCGGTCTCCGAGTCCCTGCGCCGCACCACGGTCGAGCAGCTCGGGGTCACCTCGGAGATCGAGGTGGTGCCCAACTTCATCGATCCGGCCCGCTTCGACGCGGCGCGCAGCGGCCCGGGGGCGCGGCGCTGGGCCAAGCCGGGGGAGAAGATCCTGGTCCACATCTCCAACTTCCGGCCGGTGAAGCGGGTCCAGGACGTGATCGCCATCTTCCAGCGGGTGCAGCGCAAGGTGCCGAGCCGGCTAATCCTGGTGGGGGACGGCCCGGAGCGCGGCAAGGTCGAGCAGTACTGCCGCGAGCATCACATCTGCGGCTCGATCACCTTCATCGGCAGCTTCCCGCTGGTGGAGGAGGTGCTGGTGGGGGCGGACCTCTTCCTGCTCCCCTCGGAGAGCGAGTCCTTCGGCCTCTCGGCCCTGGAGGCCATGGCCTGCGAGGTGCCGGTGATCGCGACCACCGCCGGGGGCATCCCCGAGGTGGTGACTGACGGCGAGACCGGTTTCCTCTGTCAGGTGGGGGACGTGGACGGCATGGCCGCGGCGGCCCTCCGCCTGCTGACCGACGACGATCTGCACCGCCGCTTCGCCCAGGCCGGGCGCAAGCGGGCCGTGGAGGACTTCAGCCAGGACTCGGTGGTGGAGCGCTACCGCTCGATCTACCAGCGGCTGACCCTGCTCCCCTGAACCCCGATGGCCGCCTACACCGCGCCCGCTGGAGAATCCCGGGCCGAGATCCGCGAGAAGGGCTCGGTCTTCCTGGCGGTGATCCGGCCAGTGGCGACCGAGGCAGAGGCGAAGGCGGCCCTGGAGGGGCTCGCCCGCGAGTACCCGGACGCCACCCATCACTGCTGGGCCTGGCGCCTGGGAGACCCGGCCGGGCCTGCCGCCCGCGAGCGCAGCGCCGACGCCGGCGAACCGGCGGGCACCGCCGGGGTGCCGATCCTCCAGGTGCTGCGCGGGGCGGGGCTCTCCGACGTCCTCGCCGTGGTGGTGCGCTGGTTCGGTGGCGTCAAGCTCGGCAAGGGAGGGCTCGCCCGGGCCTATGCCGGCGCCGCCCGGGAGGCGCTGGCCGCCCTGCCGGTCGCCGACCGCCACACCACCGTGCGGGTCGCCTTCACCGTCCCCTACGACCGGGTCGGCCCGGTCAAGCGGCTGATCCACCCGCCCGAGGTCGAATTGCTGGAAGAGGAGTACGGGGCGGCGGCGCGGCTGGTCCTCGCCGTTCACGAGGAGCGAGTGGGCGGCCTCGACGAGGCGCTGGCCAACCTGGGGATCGAACGCGAACATTAAAACTCTCCAGGCGAGCCCGCGGCGTAACGTTCCGCCTTGTCCGGCCGCCTGCCCTTGTATAGACTTCGGTCTACGATTCACCCTGAGAGAGCCAGCGATCCGAAGTGATCCGACGACTCAAAGACATCAAGCTGTGATGGGTTTCTCGAAAGGAGAGGTCCCAGATGAGTGAACCGACCCTTCCGCCGCCGCCACCTCCCTCCTATACGCCGCCTCCGCCGCCCACCGGGCCGTCGACGGGCGGGCCGGTCAGCTCCAACCGGACCCTGATGCTGGTGCTGTCCTACCTGGGCATCCTGGCCGTCATCCCGTTCGTCGCCGAGAAGGAGGACCGCGAGGTGCAGTGGCACGCGAAGAACGGCCTGCTCCTGCTCGCTCTGGACGTCGCCGTCATCCTGGTCATCACGGTCTTGAGCCACATCCCGGTGCTGGGCTGCGCCATGCTGCCGCTCTTGTTCCTGCTGCCGCTCGGCCTCGCGGTCCTGCACATCGTCGGGATCGTCAAGGCGCTGAACGGCGACCGCTTCATCATCCCCGGCGTTTCGCAGTACGTCGACCGGTTCTGATCCAGGGTCCAGGGTGGGGGCAGGGCCGCCGCCGGTCCTCCCCCGCGTTCCTCTGAGGAAAGGTGCTCGATGACACTTCCCCCGCCTCCACCGTCCATGCCGCCGCCCGCGACCGCGGCCCCGGCCAGCAGCCAGGCCATCACCGCCCTCGTGCTGGGCGTCCTCGGCGTCCTCTGCACCTACGGAATTCTTTCCCCCTTCGCCTGGTACCTGGGCAACCAGGAGCTCAAGGCGGTCCGCGAGGGGCGCTCCCCCGCCACCGGCGAGGGTTACGCCACCGCCGCCAAGATCCTCGGCATCATCGGGACGATCTACCTCGGCCTGGTGATTCTCTGGATCGTCGTCTTCGGCGGCCTCGCGGTGGTGTCGGGCATGATGTCGGGGATGAGCCACTAGGAGTCCCCAATCGCCGCGCGCCGCCAGGTCCTGCTGTGGGCCGGCGCCGGGCTCGCGGGCCTGGCCTTGGCCAGCCTGTTCCATGTCTGGGTGCCGCCGGAAGACCCGCGTTTCGTGGTCTGCCTCTTCCGGCGGCTGACCGGCATCCCCTGTCCGGGCTGCGGCATGACCCGCGCCTTCGCCCACCTCGCCAAGGGAGAGTGGGAGGCCGCCTGGATAAGCCATCCGCTCTCCTTCGTCCTGGCTCCGCAGATCGGCCTCGCCTGGCTGGCCTGGGGACTGGCCCTCGCGGGTCGGCTCCGGCTGGCGCTGGACGACCCCCGGATCCCCCGGGCGCTGATCGGCGAGGCCGCCGTCCTTCTCGCCTTCTGGCTGGGGCGGCTGGCGACCGGGAGCCTGCCCGGATGAGATCGCAATGGCCGAAATGACACCTCG
>DATAHG010000119.1:0-5700 GCA_036263295.1 Thermoanaerobaculia bacterium
ATCGACCGGGGCTTCACCCCGGCCGACACCCTCGGTGAGACCGGGGCTGCCGACCTCCCCTACTCCGACCTGATCGCCCTGTTCGAGAACCGCACCCTGCCGGACTACCAGAGCGCCGAGGACGGCGCCCTGGGCGCGGCGGCCTGCGGCGTGACCACCGGCCTCGCGGCGCCGTCGCGCAAGGCGGCCTGGGACTTGGTCACGCGCGACCTCCAGGCCGCGCCGTTCCGCTATGACCGCCAGACCGCGTTCGTGATCGGCAGCAAGCTCCTCCACCAGGGAAGCGGCAACATCGCGGCCTGGCACTCCGGCTCCTGCGATACCGCGACGGCGGGCTGCGGTGCCGGCAGCGCCTACCTCCAGTGGCTGGCGGCGGACGACGACAACGGCGACCTGACCGACGGCACCCCCCACATGACGGCCCTCTTCAACGCCTTCGACCGCCAAGGCATCGCCTGCCCCGCCCTGGATCTCCAGGACAGCGGCTGCGCCGGCGGCCCGGCGGGCGCGGTGGCGCTCACCGGACGGAGCGGCAAGGGCGGTCCGGAGCTGGCCTGGAACGAGACGGCGGGAGCGGCCCGTTACTGGGTGTTCCGCAGTGAAGCCGCGGCCGGCTGCGACGCCGCCGGCACGCTGGTCGGCGAGACGGCGGGCACGAGCTTCACCGACGCCGGGGCACCGGCGGGCGGCTACTCCTACCAGGTCGTCCCGGCCGGCACGGCCTCGGCCTGCGTCGGGCCGGTCAGCAACTGCACGGCTCCCGTGTTCCTGGAGCCCAATATGCCGATCGATCCGATCGAGCCGATCGACCCGGCCCCCGACTACAGCGTCAGCTGCAGCCCGGCCTCGCTGACCATCCAGCAGGGCGGCAGCGGCACCGTGACCTGCACGGTGACCTCGTTCGACGGCTTCTCCAGCGCGGTGGCCTTCTCCTGCTCCGCCATGCCCACGGGCGGGAGCTGCGCCTTCTCGCCCAGCTCCGTGACGCCCCCGGCGGACGGCACCGCCTCCACCACCGTCACCATCTCGGCGACCGGCACGGCGGCGGCGGGGACCTCCACCATCAAGGTCGACGGCAAGGTCGGCACCCTGACCCGGACGGCCGGCGTCTCCCTGACGATCTCCTCGTCGCCGCCCGACTTCACCGTCTCCTGCGGCACGAGCAGCATCTCAGTCCAGCAAGGGGGGAGCGTCACCCGGGTCTGCACGATCGCTTCGGTGGGCGGATTCGCGAGCGCGGTCAGCATGTCGTGCGTGGGGCTGGCCGCAGGCGAAAGCTGCTCCTTCTCTCCCGCCAGCGTGACCCCGGCCGCCAATGGCACCGCCAGCACAACGATGACCCTCTCCGCCAGCAGCACGGCCACGGCCGGGACCGACGCCTTCTCCGTACGGGGCACCAGCGGAACCCTGGTGAACAGTGATGCGATGAGCCTCACCGTTACCACGCCGCCGCCGACCTTCGCCCTCTCCTGCACCCCGACCAGCCTGTCCGTCCTGCAGGGGGGCACCGACACCAGCACCTGCACGGTCACGTCGCAGAACGGGTTCGCGAGCGCCGTGAGCCTCGCCTGCTCGGCTCTCCCCTCCGGAGCGAGTTGCTCCTTCTCCCCCGCTTCGGTGACGCCGGCCGCCAACGGCACCGCCACCACCACTCTCACGGTCTCGGCGTCCAGCACCGCGACCGTAGGGGCTTCCACGATCAAGGTCGACGCCACCAGTAGCACGCTCGCGAAAACCGTGGGCCTTTCGCTCACGATCACGGCGCCCCAGCCGACCTTCTCGATCGCCTGCAGCCCCTCCACGCTCACCCTGGAGCAAGGCGGAATCGGCGCCCGCAACTGCACGGTCACCTCGGTGAACGGATTCGCGAGCCCCGTCAGCCTCTCCTGCTCGGCTCTGCCGGCCGGGGTGGGCTGCTCCTTCTCGCCGGCTTCGGTCACGCCGGCCGCCAATGGCACCGCCACGACCACCGTCACGGTGACGGCTTCCAGCACCGCGACGACCGGAACCTCCACCATCAAGATCGACGGTACCAGCGGCACGATGACCAAAACCGCGGGGATCTCCCTCACGGTCGACCCACCGCAGGCCGATTTCTCGCTCGCCTGCAGCCCGACAAGCCTCAGCATCGCCCAGGGGAGCCCTGGCTCCACGTCCTGCACGGTGACGTCGCACAACGGCTTCAACAGCGCGGTCGACTTCTCTTGCACGGGCCTGCCGGCCGGAGTGACCTGTCTGGCCTCGCCGGACCCGGTGACGCCCGCCGCCAACGGCACGGTGACCAGCACCGTCACCTTCTCGGCTTCCAGCACCGCGGCAGCCGGCACGACGACGGTTCAGGTAAAGGGAACCTCCGGAACCCTGATTCGCACGGTCGGCGTCGCGGTCACGGTCAGCGCGTCGGCGACTCCGGACTTCACCGTCTCCTGCACCCCGGCGTCCCTCACGGTCCAACGCGGGGGCAGCACGACCAGCACCTGCAAAGTAACCTCCCTCAACAGCTTCGCGAGCGCCGTCAGCTTCGCGTGCTCGGCCCTGCCGGCCGGGGTGAGCTGCTCCTTCTCTCCGGCCTCGGTCACACCGGCCGCCAACGGCACCGCCAACACGACGGTGACGATCACGGCGTCCAGCACCGCGACGGTCGGAACCGCCACAATCAAGGTCGACGGCACCAGCGGCACCAAGACCCGGACCGGCGGCATCAATCTCACCGTCACCTCTCCTCCCACGGGCGACTTCAGCGTCTCCTGCAGCAGCACCACCCTCTCGATCCCGATGGGCACCAGCAAGAGCCGGCTCTGCACGATCACCTCGCTCAGCGGCTTCTCGAGCGCGGTCGGCATGTCCTGCTCGGGCCTGCCGGCGGGGGCGACTTGCTCGTTCTCCCCGGCCACGGTCACACCGGCCGCCAACGGCAGCGTGAGCAGCACGGTGACGATCAACTCGGGCTCCGCCGCCGAGGGAACCTACGCCATCACCATCAAGGGCACGAGCGGCTCGACCGTGCGCTCCACGACGCTCAACGTCTCGATCTATGAGCCGTTGATCGTCGGCGGTTGCCTGGGGACCAGCCCGACGCAACCCTGCCAGGCCACCAACGAGAATCCCGGCGACAAGGGCTCGACGAGCCGGCAGCAGCCGGGCACCGACCTCCAGAAGAACTGACGGAGGGCTTTCCGACAGGTCCGGTCCGGAGATCTCCGGGCCGGACCTCCTTCCACTCTCATAAGCTTCTGTCCCGCCTCGCGGGCTTGTCCGCAGCCGCGCGGCGGGACTTCATCCCAAGTACGGCGAACGGATGAGCCGTTCCGCTTGTTTTTTCCAAGTTCTCGAGAACTGGGCCGCGGGTCTCGCGACTTCGCGCCAGATAAGCCGACCCGGTGAGAAGTTCTGCTTGTTTTTTCCAAGGTCGCGGGACTTCGTTTCAAGTACCGAGACTTCGCGGGAGAGTCGGCTTGTTTTTCCTGGAGTCTCGAGAATTTGCGCCGCAGAAGCCGAACCGGAGAAAAGTTCGGCTTGTTTTTCTCAAGTTCTCGCGAACCTGGCGCCCGGGAAGCCGACCCGGTGAGAAGTTCCGCTTGTTTTTTTCAAGGTCGCGAGAACTTGCGCCAGATAAGCCGACCCGGCGGGAAGCTCGGCTTGTTTTTCTCAAGTTCTCGGGACTTGGCTTCAAGTACCGAGACTTTGCGCCAGAGAAGGCGACGCGGCGATCTCCCCGCCTGATTTCCTCGCGGGGCTAGCGACCCCGGCGCATCTCGCGCCGCCGGCTCATCGATTGCCGGCGGGCGTCGGCGCGGCGGTCGTGGGTCTCGCGATCGAGCGGAACCTCCTCCGCCTCGCCGAGATGCCGCGCGAGGGCGGCGACGTTGGGGAAACGGAAGATCTCGATCACGCGCACGGGCCGGCCGAGCCGGCCGGTCAGGGCGGTGGCGATGCGGATCATCGAGAGCGAGTGCGCGCCGAGGTCGAAGAAGCTGTCGTCGCGGCCCACGCGATCCAGTCCCAGGACCTCGCGGACGGCGGCGGCGATCTCGCGCTCCAGGGCCGTCCCCGGCTCGACGTAGGGCACGGCGGCGCCGGACCGCCCGCCCTCGGGGGCCGGCAGGGCGGCGCGGTCCACCTTGCCGTTGGGGTTGAGCGGCAGGCTCGGGAGCTCCACGAAGGCGGCCGGAACCATGTAGTCGGGCAGGCGGGCGCGCAGGGCCTCGCGCAACTCGGCGGCGACGGCCGGACGCTCCGGGTCCGGCGCCACGTAGGCCACCAGCCGGCGGTCGCCGGGGGTGTCCTCGCGGACCAGGACCAGGGCCTCCCGCACCCCGGGCTGGGCGGCCAGCGCCGCCTCGATTTCTCCCAGCTCGATGCGGAAGCCGCGCAGCTTCACCTGGGAGTCGAAACGGCCGAGAAAGTCGATCCGGCCGTCGGGCAGGAAGCGGCAGAGGTCGCCGGTGCGGTAGAGCCGCGCCCCCGGGTGGGCCGCGAACGGATCGGGGACGAACCGCTCCGCGGTCAGGTCCGCGCGGCCGGGGTAGCCCCAGGCGAGGCCGGCGCCGCCCGCGCACAGCTCCCCGGCGGCGCCGAGCGGCACCGGGCGGCCGAGGCGGTCGAGCAGATGGACGGTCGAGGCGGTGATCGGCCGGCCGATCGGCAGGCTCCTCCCCTCCTGCGCTTCCGTCAGCTCGCCGGCCGTGGTGAAGGTGGTCCCCTCGGTCGGCCCATAGACGTGGAGGAGCCGCTCCGGCCGGTCCCCCGAGGCGACCAGGGCGCGGACTCGGCCGGGGTCCGCCACCTCGCCGCCGAAGAGGAGGCTGCGGACCCCGCGCAGGGCGGCGGGGCGGTCCACGGCGAGCTGCTGGAACAGGGCGGTGGTGAGGAACAGGGCGGCGATGCGCTCCCGCTCCAGCAGCGCCCCGAGGTCTTCCGGCGACAGCGCCACCTCGCGCGGCACCCCGACCAGGCAGGCGCCGTTGAGCAGCGCCCCCCAGATCTCGAAGGTAGCGGCGTCGAAGGAGGTATTGGACGCCTGCGCCACCCGTTCTCCCGGCGCCAGCCGGACATAGTTGGTGTCGAGCACCAGGCGAAGGACCGCCCGGTGCGGGATGGCGATCCCCTTAGGCACCCCGGTCGAGCCCGAGGTGAACATCACATAGGCGAGGCTGGCACCGCCGCCCCCGCCGCCAGCCACGGCCGGCGGGGTGGACGGCCGGCTCGCGATCGCCGCGGCGGCCTCCGCCAGGAGGGCCTCGGTGAGGACCACGCCGGCCCCGGCGTCCTCGACCATGAAGGTGCGGCGCTCCTCCGGATAGGCCGGGTCGAGCGGCACGTAGGCCGCGCCCGCCTTCACGGCCGCCAGGACCGCAACCACGAAGGCCGCCGAGCGCTCCAGCAGGATCCCGACCCGGTCGCCGGGGGCCACCCCGAGCCCGGCCAGGTGATGGGCCAGCCGGTTGGCGCGCGCCTCCAACTCGGCGTAGGTCAGGCGGGCATCCTCGAAGGCGAGGGCGGGGGCGTCCGGATGCGCCGCGGCGGCCACTGCGAAGCGCCCGGCGAGATCCCAGTCCTCCGGCGGCCAGCCCGGCGTCTCGGTGTCGTTCCACTCGCGGTGGACCTGCTGCCGCTCGGCCTCGGAGGCCAGCTCCAGGTCCCAGACGCCGCGGTCCGGCTCGGCCACGGCGGCGGCGAGCAGGCGTTGGAGGGCGGCGG